>JAYUIP010000934.1:0-1301 GCA_043765945.1 Arcicella sp. | reverse complement strand
ACATCCGCACAATCCGTGGTCTAACATTAATCTGCACAATATCTTGTTCACTCTGGTCTTAAACTCCTCTTAACTCTTTTACCTAAAACCGTTGCTGTGTCTTGTTCCTTAAAATAAACGCTCCCTTCAATATATCCAGCGAAAGCGTCTTTGTAGGTATCACCAATTGGTATTCTCAACACCTTATCCAAAACCACTTCATCCCCTTCAATACCCGTTATTTTATCTTTTGCAATAATATATGAACGATGCACCCGCATGAAACGGTCGATTGGTAAACGTTTTTCTAAGTCTGAAAGCGTTAAATTGGTTGTAACCCGTTCGCCATTTGTTGTGATGGAAGCATACGTTTTTTGAGCTTCTATGTAAATAACATCTTTATACAAAACCTTATGAAATTTACCTTTTGCGTCCACTTTCACAAAAATATATTCCTCTTTGGTGGGCATTGGTTCGGGTTCTGGCTCATTTAAGGGAGCATCCACCAAGGTCATTTCAAAAGGCATTTTACTTACTGCCTTCAAAAAACGCTGATATCCAAAGGGTTTAACCAAATAATCCATTACACCATATTCAAAACTTTGCAGAGCATACTCCTGATAACCCGTCGTTAAGATAAATTTTACCTTATCGCTGAAAAGACTCACTAAATTCAACCCATTCATGCGGGGCATTTGAATATCAGCTAAGACTAAATCCACATCATTGGTTGATTGTAATATTCCCACAACATCCATCGGAACGGTTGTTGCTTTCACTAAATTTAAGAATGGTGTATCCTTGATGTAACTTATCAAGATATCTAATGCCGACTGTTCATCATCTACTGCAATAACATTAATCATTTTTTATATAATTTTATAATTTACGGTAAAAGTCGCTATGTAATCGTCTTTCAAGTCTTCTGATTCCAAGGTGAAACCGCCTTTTTTATAGACGGCATTCAGTCTTTTCTTGATATTTACTACGCCTACCCCCGTGTTGCCTTTATCCATAATACTTTCGGGCTTAGGATTTTTGAGGTTTCTAACCATAAAAATAAAGAAATCATCTTCCATACTAACCCTCACCACAAGCGGGTGATTAGAATCGTCCACTAATCCGTGTTTCAAGGCATTTTCAATTAAAGTAATCAAAACCATCGGCACAACTCGGTGCGAACCAAAATATCCTTCTTCTTGATAGTCAATGTGGGCATTACTTTGATTACGTGCTTTAAACATTTTCAAATAGCCATTGACAAAATTAAGTTCCCCACTCAAATCAACCGTGTCCTCCTGCATTTTAGTACCCGTAGCATA
>JAYUIP010000933.1:0-11175 GCA_043765945.1 Arcicella sp. | reverse complement strand
TGGGAAGAGTAGGAGAGGAGTTCGTATTATTGGAAATAATTACTTTCTCTGAGAAAGAAATCGGTTTCACATTTGGTAAATTCTGAGAAATAAATGTTCCTTTTTGTGGTAAAATTTCAATCCAGCCTTGCGACAGTAACTCTTCATAAGCTGCAATGACGGTTTTTCGATGAACCTCCAATAAATCCGCCATCGAACGTGTACCTAATAATTTTGTACCCGTTTTCAAGACTCCCGCTTGAATATTCTGAGAAATTCCATTGGCTATTTGTACGTAAATAGGCAAAGACGATTCTTTATTGATTTCAAGTAATGTTTTAAAAGGTATTTCCATCTGGACTATTTGACTATATAAAAGTGGAGTAATATAACTATCCAGTAAAGGTATAAATTTGTGGAAAGAAGTAAAAAGTTTATGAGTTAAAAGTTTATGAGCAAGTATGCCATCTCCTAACTTATTGACCTTAAACTTATAAATGTTGCACTCATAAACTCCAAAATTCATGGAAATAACATATCAAACCGAACCAAATTTAAGCGTTGCAGAATTCAAAGACGTTTTAGAAAGAAGTACGCTTGGTGAAAGACGACCAATTGACGATTATGATAAGTTAGAAAAGATGTGTAAAAATGCAGACATAATGCTCACAGCACGTTTTGAGGGCAAATTAGTGGGCGTTTCAAGGTCATTGTCTGACTTTGCATTTGCTACTTATCTGTCTGATTTGGGAGTTGATGTCGAGTTTCAACATTTGGGTATTGGCAAAAGATTAATTACCGAAACTAAGAAACTTGTTCCTGATGGAAAATTGATTTTATTGGCTGCCCCCACCGCCCGAGAGTATTATCCAAAAATCGGCATGACACAATTTGAATATTCTTTTTATATTGATAATTTAGACGAACTAAAATAATGTTAGAAAAAACCCCTCGCACAATACCCAGCCGATATGCAAATCAGCGGATGAGCTATGACGAAGCCGTAGTATTCCCAATTTTGGATGAGGCTTTGTTTTGTACTATTAGTTATTCAGTTGATAATCAACCTTTTAGTATTCCAACGGCTTTTGTTCGTAAGGAAGATAGATTGTACATACACGGCTCAGTGGGAAGTCATTTTTTGAGAGAGATTGAGAAAGGAATTCCTGTTTGTATTTCCGTGATGCTTACGGATGCTTTAGTTGTGGCAAAATCTGCCTTCCATCATTCAGTCAACTATCGTTCGGTTGTAATATTTTCAAATGCCCAAAGAATTAATGATTATGATGCAAAAGCCTTGTTTTTCAAGGAATTAACTGAGAAAATCGTACCGAATAGTTGGGAATATTTACGCCCAATGAAAGCGAAAGAAGTGGATAAAACGATGCTTTTAGTTTTTGATATTGTGGAGGCTTCGGCAAAAGTACGCTCAGGAATGCCAAGCGATGAAGAAGAAGATCAAAATTTGCCCATTTGGTCGGGATTGATTCCTGTTCCAAGTAAAAGACTCACGCCAATTGCCGATGAGTTAAGTATAAATATTCCTTTACCTAAACATTTAAAGGCTTAGTTTCTAACAGGTCTTTTTATTCAAAACTAATCAATGTTTCGGACAACCGCAGTCATTTTTTTTAAATAATCCCCACAAAAAACCTTTTTTACGACGACGTTTTACGACTGTTTTTGAAACCGTTAAAGTTTCAGAAATAGTCGTTTTTTTATGTGAAACACTATTCGATGCTTCAGTTTCGACTTGGAAACAAGCAAAAATAATGGTTAAAAAAAGGATCTTCTTCATGGAATTTCAATTAAAATATGCTCACTAATAAACAACGAAAAAGCCGTGCCAAATTGTACTTTGGGAGTCATAAAGTTAAAAAGTTAGAAAAGTTGAAGGGTTTTAAGACTCAACAACTTCTCTAACTTTTCAACTTCCACAACTTCTCTAACTTTTTCTAAAACTTACTCTTCAAATAATTAATGGCTAATTTGTACGCATCATCGCCTGCCTCTTTATCATATTTTGGATTTGATGGATTAGCAAAAGCGTGTTCAGCGTCATAGCTTTTCACCTTTACGGATTTGCCAGCTGTTGCCATATCTTTCTCAAATTGAGCCACAACTGCGGGCGAAATCCATTGTTCTTTTGCGGCAAAAAGCCCTAAAACATCACAATTAAGCGTTTTTAGTTTCGCAACGTCTTTTTCTGGCATTCCGTAATACATCACACAACCAACCGCTTGTTTGCCTTCTAATAATGCTGATTTCAACGATAGTCCACCGCCAAAACACCAACCCACAGAGGCAATTTTAGCATCTTTTCCAGCGTAAGCTATTCCGCCTTCAATGATTGATGCCAAACGTTTTTGGTCAGCCGCTCCCATCAATTTTCCCGCTTCGTCTGGACTTGTAGCCACCTTTCCGTCATACATATCCAAAGCAATCACGTTCACATCTTTCAAATCATTATAAAACGTTTCTGATTGCTTTTTGATGTAATCGTTCAAACCCCACCATTCTTGATAAACGAAAAGATATTTGTTCGACTTTGTGGCAGATTTAATCAAATAAGCATTTGCGGTAGCTCCATCGGGCGTATTAAATTTTATCATCTCGCCACCCGCCATACCCACGTGCGTGTATGGAAGCGGAGCATCGTGAGCTTTCTGAAATTCTTTGGTTGAAGCCATCAACTGCATATCGTCTTTGTTACAATCAGCTTTTGAAACGGATGAACAGCAACTTTGCGAAAATCCGAAATAACTTACGGTTGAGACAACAAGGGTTAAAAGTAATTTTTTCATGGAATATTTGATTTTTGTTTGTGAGGTATTAACGGAGAAATTTGCAAAAAGGTTTAATCCGTTTTAGGGAAGTCGTCGTTCAAAACGACAACTTCCTTGTGTTAATTCCTATTGCGGATGATAAACCCGCTTAGCCTCCTTTAAAACCACATTTTTATCCAAGGTCATTTTCTTGGTTTTTTGTTGTGAAAATAACTCCATTTGGTCGGCATAATGTGGGCTATCGGGGTGATTTGACGCTCCATAACAATTAATGCTCTCAATTTCGGGCAAAGCATCTTTCGAGAATTTTACTAACTCAATGTACGATTCACCTGCATTTGCCTTGAATTTACCGTTTTTATAAGGCACAGTTCCCATGGCAGAAAGTACATCAGGAATCCCAAAAATGGGTAATTCTTTATTTCCACGCACTATCTTCTGAATATCACCTAATTTCACATCAACCGTTCCAAAATTTTTGAGTAAATGATTTTGAGCAAATCGAATTCCTTCTAAACAATGCTCCACGGTTAATTTTTGAATTTTTCCGTCTCGTAGGTAATATTTTTCATTACAATAATCATAAAATAATTTGAAAACTGCCGCATCTGGATTATCCGCTTCCGCCCGTTTATTCCAAGTTTGAATTTTCTCAATCGTACGTTTTAATTCGGGGTAATCATCTGGTTTTAAGGTATATAACGTTGTTTCATCAATAAAATAACTCATCGGATTTGGTAATTGTAAGTCGTATTTTATCCTTTTAAAGTCATCATAACTGACCTTTTGATATTGCGAAACCAATTCCATAAAACGTTTACTTCGATTCGTTTCCCAACGTTCAAAACCCATCGTAACATCAAAATTTTCAGGTTTTAGATTCTCTTCGGGAGCGGTGGCACTGTATGGCGTATTGTTTGAATTATAAACATATCCAGCTTTCGGATTCAAGATTTGGGGTAAATCTTGAAAGGGATGATAGTTTTCCCAAAGGTTTTCGGAAGTATTTCCTGCCAATGTTCCCGCCCAATTAAATTTTGGATTTCGGATGGGTATTTTGCCATTTGAGATGTAAAAAATATTGTCTTCTTTATCGGCATAAATAATATTAAAACCTGGTATGGAGGTCATTTTCAAGGCATTATTGAATTCTGAAAAGTTTTTTGATTTGTTCATTCTGTACCATTGTTCCATCGGTTTTATGTCGAAAAGCGAAGCAAATCTTACAGAAAATGTACCCGTTTTTCCCACAACGGTTGGTCCATATTTACTCCAATAAATCTTCTTTTTTACCCCAATCACAACGCCTTTTATCTTCACTTTTAATTTGACGGTTTCTTCTTCCAAATCAAGCCATTGATTATCAAAACGGTACTGATTTTTGTTTACGGGGTTAATTTCTAATTGATATAAATCCAATTTATCGTGATAATTAACGGTATGAGCCCAACCCAAATTTTCATTTACCCCGTGCAAAATCGTGGCTGCCCCAGGGAAAAGTCCTCCCAGAGCGTTCCAGCCTTGTTCGCTACACACATGAGCCTCATACCAAGACGCAGGACCTTCCAAGGGTTGATGAGAATTAATGTTCAAATACGTTTTACCATCGGTAGTTTTCAATGAACTAAATGCAAAAGCATTAGAAGCCTTTGGGCGAAATTGTTCCAAAGTTGCAACTTTACCATTGAAAATAGATTGCAAAGCACGGTCAAAACCTGAAAATGAAGCAATTGAAAGCATAGAAGCCGTTAATTGGTCTTCAATTGTGGCAGGAAAAGCACCTCTCACCAAAACCTCTTTCGGATGTGTTCGTGCGTAAGCGTTTATGCCTTCTACATAACCCGTCATTAAGGCTTTGTATTCGGGAGAAAGTGTGTTGATGTTGTCCTGAACGGTCTTTCTGGCACGAATTAAGGCTACGGCATAGTCAATGGCAGCTCCATTTTTACCCAAATATCTACCCAATAATTGCTTACCGCCCAAGAGTGTAAATTGAATGGTTTTGAAATCATCTTCGGCATGAGCATACGCCAATCCATAAGCCACTTCGGGATCGGTTTTAGCAAAAATATGAGGAACACCCCACGAGTCTCTGGCAATGGTCACATTCGCTGGATTTATCTGAGTATAAGCGAGTTGTGAAATGAAAATTAGGAGGAAAAGGAGGGGTCTTGGTATGTTCATTGGTTTAAAATTTAAAAAAACAAAAAAGAGGCACGAAGCCCCTTTTTTGATATAATAAAAAATCTAAATCTTACTTATTTAACAACTCATCAAATGTAATTCCAACATAGAAAGTTGAACCCACTGTTGGGTTTCCGAATCCTGTGTAATAAGCATTACCCATTACGTTGTTTCCGCCCACTTTAATGATTGATTTAATGCTCGCAATTTTCTTACTTACCTGAATATCAAGCGTATTGAATTGAGGAACATAAGCCAATCTTTGTGCTGAAACCAATGTACTTGCAATTCCTGTTGGACCGTCATGTGCTTCTTGGTATCTCCAAGCTACGGCAAAACCAAAGCCTGTTCCAGCAATGTTACGATTTCCTACATTAGCATTTACACGGTATAAAGGTGTGCTGAAACTTACTTGCTGATTCTCGGCAGGTAATTCTTTCTGGTTGGTAATTTCGTTACGAGCACCATTTAATCCCAAAGTGTAACCTCCTGGCAATGAATAGTCAAATCCTAAACCCCAACCTGCTGTTTTCACATCAACGGCTGTGTTTGTTGAAATTGAGAATACATTTAATGGATTGATATCTGCTGCCTTTGCTGCTGTTGTAACTGATACACCGTTGATAAAATCAGTGTAAATACTACTGTAATAATAAGCATCCACTAATAATCTTTTGCCTAATAATCCTTTGTAACCCACTTCAAACGTACCTACTTTTTCAGGTTTATATTCTGCAAAAGAAATTGCTTTTGCATCCGTTTTTCCAGAAGCTATATCAACAACATTATAAGCTGGTTTTCCCGCTAAATATTTATCACGTAAGAAGGGAAGACCTCCCAATAAACGTGTGCTACCTACGAATAAATCAATGTACTGATTTTGTGTTGTTGGCATACGGAAACCAGTTTGGTATGATACACGGAAATTATTGTTATCATTCAAAGAAAGCACCCCAGCAATACGTGGCGTAAATTGTCCATCAAAATTTTGATTTTTGTCGTAACGCATCGAACCTGATAATTTGAATTTATCATCAAACATTTTCTTTGCTAAAGATACATATCCACCAAATTCAGTAATCGTAAATTCCTTTCCAGACTCATCTAATGCGAAAATTGTACCACTTGAATTTAAAGCATAATTACGAAAATTTGCTCCAACGATAACTTCCAAAGCATCATTAAATGTCTTCGTTAAATTATACATACCCTCTGCGTGATACATAGCAGTTCTGTCTTGGAATTTTGCACCAATCTTACGGGCAGAGGCGGGAGCTAAAATACCTGGAATTGGTCTGTTTTTAACATCCTCGGCGGCGGCATCAAAAGCAGGAGTTCCTGGTAATAAACGACCATTATCTGCATTCCCTCTGGCTGCTGCGTAATAATTTGAAGCACTAATACTGGCAACTGCAACGTTAGCTGCTGTAATTGCTTCGACTGGCGTTTTTCCAGTTGCCAGAGCTGTTTGAAGTGCTGTTCCATAAGCTGTTAAAGCGGCAACACCGTAAGTTCCTGCAAAACCAGCAACATAATCACCGTACCAAGCCTCACTCTTTTTCCAAGTTTCGTTGATACCACTTGCCAACGTTGAATTAGCGTAAGAATCTCCTGAATTTTCTTGGGTTGTGTAGGCACGTAAATAGAAATCAGAACCTTTCAATTCTGCTTTTGCTTGCCATAATTGAAAGTTTTTGATTGAATAACGGTCTGAACCTGTATAAAGACTCGTTCCAAATCCATAATTTCCTTGAACAATTGCTTCAACTTTATCATTTAGACGATAATGTAAAGCGGCATTCAATTTTAAACTTTTTGTTGTATAATCTGCTAATGTATTTTCTGCATAACCAGTACGGGAAACAAAAACAGTATTATTTGGAAATACAGAGTTAAAAATTGCCGTTGGAGTTAATAATCCACCCGTTGCTCTTGAAATATTCTGAATACCATCATTCAAACCATTTGCACCCGCAGGAGCTCCTAAAATTGGTCTTAATAAATTCTGAAAATTCAATCCTTGGCTTCCTTCATCACCATAAACATTTACACCATTATATCCTTGGTCAGATGCTCTTGTTCCAACGCCAACGCCGTTTCCATTTAGCAAACTTTGGTTGCTGTAATTACTTGCTTGCCAATCTTTAGCTTGTAAATAAGCAAAGTTCACTTTGAAGGCAAATTTATTATTGATTGCTTTTGCGTAACGAAGACTGTAATCTGTGTAGCCCGTTGAAGGTTCTGTACGACCATTTTCAGACATCGTTCCAAATTTTGCATTGGCACTTAGTCCTTGGTACAAGAATGGACTTTTTGAACTCATCAAGATAATTCCGTTCATCGCATTTGGTCCGTAAAGAGCCGATGCCGCTCCTGGGATTAATTCAACGCTTTCTAAGTCTAACTCACTGATACCTACGATATTACCAACTGCAAAGTTCAAACCTGGAGCTTGGTTATCCATTCCATCCACCAATTGAACAACTCTTGGATTACCGTTTCCGTTGAAACCACGAGTGGTAACTGATTGGAACGTCAAACTCTGGACGTTTACGTCCACACCTTTCAAATTTTTCAAAGCATCATAAAATGAGGCTGATGGCGTATTTTGAATAGCACGTAAATCCATTTTCTCAACAGATACAGGCGATTTCATTACGCTTTCCTCAACACGTGAGGCAGAAACAACAACTTCCTGACCCATGATGTTTTGTTCTTCCATCTTGATGTCAAAATCTGTTTTTGCTCCTGAAACAACAATCTCTTGGGTTTTGTAACCTACGCTTGAAACAGAAATTGTAAATGGAGTGGGTGTGGTGGTTGATAAGGCAAAGTTTCCTTTTGTATCAGAAATTGTACCAATCACTTTTCCTTTCACGGCGATACTAACGCCAATTAGTGATTCTTTCGAGGCTCCGTCGCTGACTTTACCCGAAATTTTTGTCTGTGCAAACGACGATGCCGCAAGCAACATGATTGAGGCAATAAAACTCAATCGAAGTTTTGTAAAAAAGTTCTTCATAAAATGACTTTTTAGTGAATTAAGGTTAAAATACTTTAATTTTGTAATACAAAATTGCAACTTTTTCTGGAAAATTTAGATTAAATCATTAATTATTATGCAAGCATACCAAATATTTTACAATTTTTTCAGATAATTATACAAAAATAAATAAACTTATGAATTCTTACAAATGTCAGTTTTTATTTCTAATTCTCTTAATCGTCTCATTATCAGGTTGTAACAAAACACCCTACCAATTAAAGAGTCATTTTTTAGAAAATTTAATTCCATCGGTTCCAGACTATTCAAAAACTGAAAATTGGGCATCTTTACCCACAAAAAATGACCCCGCCGACCAAGTTCCCCTAAAATCAGACTTGAAAGATGGGCAAGTGGAGGCAAAAGTTGATGTATTTTTTTTGCATCCAACCATTTTCACGAAACAACCCAAAAACCAGTATGAATGGAATGCGGATGTGAAAGATTCAACGATGAACCAGTCGGTTGATAATTCTACGATTCTCAATCAGGCATCGGCTTTTAATGGTTCGGGGAAAATATACGCTCCACGTTACCGTCAAGCACATTATCATGCCTTCGTAACTGCTGATAAAGATGATAAAAAGAAATCACTTGACGTAGCATATTCAGATGTGAAAGCATCTTTTGAATATTACCTAAAAAACTATAATAAAGGTCGCCCAATTGTGATTGCTTCCCACAGTCAGGGAACAACCCACGCAACTCGATTAATCAAAGAATTTTTTGATAATAAACCGCTCCAAAAGCAATTAGTGGCAGCATATTTAGTTGGAATTGCGACGCAACCCAATGTTTTTGAGAGCATAAAACCTTGCAAATCAGGCGATGAAACGGGTTGTTTCGTTTCTTGGAATACGTATGGAAAAGATTATTATCCTAAGTGGCACAAATTTGGAACGAATACTGCGGTAAGCACAAATCCGCTTACGTGGACGTTAGATTCGACTTACGCACCCGCAAGTTTAAATAGGGGAGGAGTAGGTCCAAAGTTTACGATGTATTCGAACATTGTGGATGCTCAAAATCATCAAGGCATGGTCTGGGTAAATCGTCCCAATATTGCAGGTAGTAAATTGGTGAAAAATGAAAGTTGGCATATTGCTGACATCAATTTTTTCTACGTAAATATCAGAGAGAATTTAGCAAACAGAGTGGAAACTTATTTTAAGAAATAGATGAATAATAATTTTGTAGTAATCATGGCGGGCGGTGTTGGAACACGTTTCTGGCCCTTCAGTCGCTCAAAAAATCCGAAGCAATTTCATGATGTCTTAGGAACGGGCAGAACACTTTTGCAGCAAACTGCCGATAGGTTTGAAGATATCTGTCCGAAAGAAAATATTTATATCGTAACGAGTGCGGATTACATCGACATCATCAAAGAGCAATTGCCTTTTATGGCTGATTATCAGATACTTGCAGAGCCTTTTCGTAGAAATACTGCCCCATGTGTGGCGTACGCTTGTTATAAAATTGGGTTAAAAAATCCACAAGCAAACATCGTAATTGCTCCCGCAGACCATATTATTTTGCGTGAAAAAGAGTTTGAAAAATGCATCAATATTGCCCTTGAAGCCTCGGCAAAAGACGACATTTTAGTAACGTTGGGAATCACGCCAACTCGTCCAGATACGGGTTATGGGTATATTCAGTATGTGCAGTCACTGGAGGAGGTAAAAAGGGTAAAAACCTTCCGTGAAAAGCCAAATTTAGATTTAGCAAAATTGTTTATAACCAGCGGTGAGTACGTTTGGAATGCGGGAATTTTTGTTTGGAATGTGCAAGCAATTAAAAAAGCATTTGCCAAAACAAGCCCAACTATTCACGAGATTTTTACGAGAGGAGAAGGTTCATATTTTACCAATTCAGAAACTGACTTCATTAACGAAGAATACAGAACCTGCGAAAGTATTTCGATTGATTATGCTGTAATGGAGAAAGCTGACAATGTTTTTATGGTTATGGGAGATTTCGGGTGGTCGGATTTAGGCACTTGGAAATCGTTGTATGAAGTGTCAGATAAAGACGAAAATGAAAACGTAGTGGACGGACAAACGATGCTTTATGGCGTAACAAACAGCATCATTAAAACCCCAAAAGATAGATTGGTTGTCGTGCAAGGATTAGACGGTTACATTGTGGCAGAATATGATAATGTCTTGATGATTTGTGAAAAAGAACAGGAGCAGTTTGTGAAGAATTTTGTGGCGGATGCGGGGAAGAAGGGGATTGAGTTCGTATAAGGTTGTGGGTATGAATTATGAGGTCGTAAGTATGAGGTAGGTAATTATATAGTAACCTAAAACCTTACATCTACGACCTCAAACCTAATCTGCCTATTCCGATGCAATATCCATTAAATATTTAATTTGCGTAATGATTTCTACATTATCTGGGCAATCAATATCTTGTCCAACTACTTGATAACCAGTTAATAATATTTTTGAATCTGGAAATTCTTTGGCTAATCTATAAACATATCGCTGGATTTCATTTTGCCCAGGAACAGAAGTAATTACTGAAAAAATATAATCGGGTTTGTGCATTCCGTGAGCAAACCCTAATTCATTAAAAGGCAAACTTTGACCTAAATAAATGACTTTATTCTGACGAGAACGGATAATATAATTGGCAAAAAGTAAACTAATTTCGTGCATTTCTCCTTCTGGCAAATACAATAAATATTTTTTCGCACCAAGCCTTAGTGAAGGCAATTGCCCATCAATTGCCACAATCAATTTCTGACGAATCAAATTAGAAATAAAATGTTCCTGAGCGGGACCAATTGAACCCGTAATCCACAATGTTCCAATCCTGCTTAGAAATGGGTAGATGATATTTATCATCATGTTCTCGAAGCCAAATTGAAGTGTATTTGTGCTAACAATCTTCTCAAAACGCTCTTCGTCTAAGTCCAACATAGAAATAGTAAGAGCATGAATCTGATCAGGATAATTTAACTGCTTATCCGAAATTAATAAAACTTCTTTGGACAACTCATCGGGAGGCATTTTGGAAATCTCTGAGATTTTGTATCCGTGGTCTTTTAACAAGGAAATATTCAACACTAATTTTAAATCATTGTCGTCGTATGTGCGTATGTTGGTATCTGTACGGTCGGGACTTAGAATGTCATAACGTTGTTCCCAAATGCGAAGTGTATGTGCCTTAATGCCTGAA
>JAYUIP010000932.1:0-3979 GCA_043765945.1 Arcicella sp. | reverse complement strand
TAAAATTATAATTCTAATTAGATAATGTTAATTTACTCACCATCCCCCCAAACCCAAGCACGTCCTAATTCTAATTCTTTCCTTAGATTTTGCTTAATAAAAAAATCACGGGTTGTGTAATAATCTAATTTTTTTGCGGGAATTGTTTCTGTATTTGCCAATCCGTAAAGCATCATTGAGGTATAACGGACGGTGTTTATCATTTCATCTTTCCTCACTAAATCGAATTTATCACAATTGGCATGATAGCAACCTAATGCTTCGGGTGCAATGCCTCCAATGGGTGATGCCGTTGGGATTCCTTCTAACATAAAGCTCTGATGGTCAGAGTGTAAGCCTGCTTGATTGATGATGTTATTTTTATAAGTAGGCTCAATTTTCTTCATAAATTCCCCCATTTTCGTAAACATCGGAATCATTTCTGAACGCCCAGATGTGTTGAAACCGTTCGCATCATTTGCCATATCAAGGTTCAACATAAAGACTACTTTCTCAATTGAATTATTCTTTTTGCACCGTTCAATCATAGCTTTTGAACCTAACAAACCTTCTTCTTCGCCCATAAACATTACAAATTCAATTGTTCGTTTTGGCTTCAAGTTTAGGGCTTTGAAAGTTCTGGCAATATCCAAAATCGAGAACGAACCTAAACCATTATCTAACGCACCTTGAGCTAAATCCCAAGAATCAAGGTGTCCGCCAATGATAATCTTTTCACTACGAAGTTTTTTATCACTTCCTTTAATGGTTGCAATGACATTTCGGGATTTTATTACCTTACTAAAATTCTTCATGTCAATTATTGCCATTAACTTTGGCTCATCGCTTATCCACGCCCGAATCTGCATACCGCTTTCGAGTGAAATACAAACGGCAGGAATTGAGATTAAACTTCCTGTTACGGATGCAGTTCCTGTGAGCAAAATATTTCCTTTTACGGTATTAACAAAAATTACCCCAATTGCCCCGTACTCAATAGCTAAGGCAGTTTTCTCAGAACGATGGAGGTTTCGAGTCCCTTTAATTGGCGGTAATAATCCAATATTTACCATGGCAATTTTACCTTTCAGCTGTTCTTTAACTGCTTGAAAATCAGGTTCAAGCCCGTTGCCAACGTCCACAATATCGCCCTTGATTTTTGACTCAACAGGAGTCATTGCCAAGGCAACAACTTCAAGGTCTTGGAAATTGTCACTTTTTCGTGGAGCAATTGCCAACGTGACAGTATCTCGTGACCAGGCTTCTACTTGAAAAGGTTGATATTTTACGTCTTTAATTCCGTAAGATTTTAGCAAATTGAACGCATATTCTTCGGCACGTTTTCCGTTGGCACTACCCGTTAAACGATGTCCAATAGTTTTACAAGCATCTCCGAGGGTTTCATAGGCACGACTATTTGCTATAACTTCATCATTTATTCTATGAAACACTTCGATTAATTCATCGTCTTCACTTTGAACTGGCAAGTATGCGGCGGTTGAAATAAGGAAAATTAGGGTAAAAATTCCGTAAATTTTTATTTTCATTTTTATGGTTTTGTATTAGGAAATATTCCGAAATTTACGAAAAATTTAGATAAATGGATGTATGAGTTAATAATAAAGAAATAAGTATTGAGGTTTAAATATTTGGTTTTCAGCAGGTTGGAAAATGAAAAGGGCTGTCATTAAAAGCTAAACAAAGAAATCTGTTAATTTATTGGTAAGAGACTTCAAACTCATATCCATAAATCGAAAAGATTGCTTCGTTACACTCGCAATGACAGCCATTTTAAATTACAACCATCCAATTTCTCAACCTAATTTCCAACCATCACGATATTTGCGAGCGACGAATTGATTGGCATAATCAAAGTTTGTAATGTTCATATTCTTCCCATCCCATAACAATTTCTTACGTCCTGGATATTTTCCTCCACGTCCTTCGCCTTCACGGTGTTGGAAACTACGGATTGCGATATTCCCCATTAAAATCATCTCCGTCAAAGGTCCCGCAAAATCAAAAGGTGAACTGGTTTCTAATTTTCCATAACCCGCTTTACAAGCCTTTACCCAATGATAATTATGTCCAGATGCCTGATTTTCAATGCGATATAGTTTTGGTTTCACTTTTACAACATCCGAATCCGTCATTCTTGATTTTGGCAGTAAGGTTGGATTTTGATTATACAATTCATTCGCCATTTTGCCTTTCGTACCTTCATAAATTACACCATTTGACCATAGCGGTTCATCGCCCCACTCGGCTGGAATGTCTGGCTTAATGCCGCCGTCATACCAAATAATTTCTATTGGAGAATTATTTTTGGTGGTTTTAGGATATTGGAAAGTAACTTTTGAAGACGGAGGACAACTATCAGGCAAATATTCTGGTACCCAATCTTTGGTATAAATTGAACTCACACTGCACTGCACTTCGGTTGGATATGTTAGAGCTAAAACCTTGAAAACACCGTCCAATAAGTGACAACCCATATCGCCCAATGCACCCGTTCCAAAATCCCACCAACCACGCCATTTGAACGGATGATAGGCACTTGGCACAAAATCACGAGAAGGAGCGGGTCCTAACCATAAATCCCACGGAAAATCAGCGGGGATTTCGTATTTACCCGTTGGCGTGGCAATTCCTTGGGGCCAAACGGGACGGTCAGTCCAAATATGTACACGTTTTACGGTTCCAATCAATCCCGCATCAAACCATTCTTGTAAAACTCTTCGCCCATCATTTGATGAACCTTGATTGCCCATTTGGGTTACAACTTTATACTTTTCAGCCGCCTCCGTGAGCATACGAGCTTCCTTGATATTGTGCGTAAGGGGTTTTTGCGTGTAAACGTGCTTGCCCAGTTCCATTGCTGCCAAGGTTGCTGCGGCATGGTGATGGTCTGGCGTTGAGATAGTTACAGCATCAATATTATTTTTTTCTTTATCCAAAGCCTCCCGCCAATCTTTATATTTTTTAACGTTTTCGGGTAATTGCTTCAAAGTGTTTGCTGCCCGATTAAAGTCCACATCAGCAATGGCTACGATGTTTTCGGTGCCTTTATTATACGCCAATAAACAATCAGATTCACCTTTTCCACCCGCTCCGATGCTTAAAATATTGAGTTTATCAGATGGGGCGATGAAGCCTTTACCGCCCAAAACATGGCGAGGCACAATATAAAAACTGCCCAGAGCTAAGGACGTTTTCTTAATAAAATCTCTTCTTGAATTATTATTATCTGTCATTTCTGTTGATGATTATTTAGATTTAATTTTGTAAATATACATGATTACAAGGAATTCTATGTACGATTCTGTAATGATTTAATCGTATTTTTACTTTATAAAACAATATTTTAACTCAAATCTACTGATGAAAAGAATGGTTTTTATTTTTTGTTTATTTCTACTTAATTTTACCCCATGAAAATCGAAACCCTTGCCATTCAAACCACGCTTTCGCACGATGCCAATGCAGGTGCCGTTGTTGCTCCCATTTATCTTTCAACCACCTTTGAGCGTGAAGCAGACGGTTCATATCAACACGAACACGTGTATTCACGGGCGAGTAATCCAAATCGGCAACAATTAGAAAAAAGTCTTGCTGTGTTGGAAAATGGAGCAATTGCTTTGACTTTTGCTTCGGGTATGGCGGCAACTTCTGCCTTGTTTCAATCCTTAAAATCGGGCGACCATCTTATTCTTCCCGACGATGCTTATTATTCTACCGCACTGTTGGTTACGGAGGTTTTTGAGCAATGGGGACTCATGATGACAAAGGTTGATATGACTGATTTAGAGCAAGTCAAGCAAGCCATTCAACCCAATACGAAACTTATTTGGATGGAAACACCCTCAAATCCGCAATTGAAAGTCGCTGATATTGAGGAGGTTAGTAAAATTGCTCACGATTTAGGAATCTTGGTTGCCGTGGATAATACGTGGGCAACGCCCGTGATGCAAATGTGTTTGGATTTGGGGGCGGATATCGT
>JAYUIP010000931.1:0-1303 GCA_043765945.1 Arcicella sp. | reverse complement strand
ATCACCAAATAAATCCAGGCATTACAAAGTAGAAAATATCCCAATAATTGCCCTCACGTTGCACATACAGCTTATAACTACCTTCAAAATGAATGATTTCACCGTTATCTAATACAGCATCATATTTAACCATTCCCTCAGCATGACCCATTCCATTGCCTTCACCGTGAAGTTGAAAACTGACTTCTCCAATCATGAATTTATGGTTTTTGAAGTCTTCAAATGCTTCAAAAAATAAGGACATCTTCTTCAATACTTCTCATACATCACAGACGAAGAAAGGTCGAAAGACATGAGAGTGACTGAAACGATTTATAAAGCAGTGAGGATGGGGGAGCGGGTTTTGGTTTGACGCTAATCCCTATTTGCAATCTGAATTGCTTGGATTTACAAAGCAGATTTATCATAATTCACAACGAATAATAATTATTTCCTCTGAAAAATAATCAATTTATAAGCATTTGAAATTTTTTAATTATTTTAGGGTTTACGTCTAATTTGAGCAATTCCATGGTGTATGGCAACAACTCAACAACTCAACAATTCAACAACTCAACAAATACCTTAACCACACAATGGCAGAAGAAGCAAAAAAAAATGAAACAAACAAAATTGGAATCGCCGCCCTAATCGCCTCCATTGGCATTCCATTAGTACAATTAATGGTAGGTTATCTCCAAAATCATACCGCTCAACTTGAAAATGCCACACAGGAAAAAGAGCGAAGAAGATTGGAAGTTACTAAACTATTTCTGGATAATTACGTGGACAAAAAGTCGGATGTTCAAATCGCAACCATTCAAATCATGAAGGAACTTGACCCCGCTTTTTTCATTGCCATTGAAGACGGTTTAAAAGAAACTACCCACTCAGATACTGTGCGAGCGTCCATCAGAAAGGCAACCGTAGAAGCCGCCACCGAGATTTCGGAAAACAACGCTAATCATAAAAATCAGAAGGTCAGAAAGGTATTATCTGCCAAAAGATTAGAAAATGAAGGTAATGAATTGATGAGCAAAGGTGATAAAAAGAACGCTCAGAAACTCTTCGATAAGGCACATCAAGAATATCCCATTTATCAAAAATTAACCTCTTCTTCCAGCGGTGGATTTAGTGATAGAGATATGAGAAAAATGCAGAAGAAGATAGATAAAGAAATGGATAGGAAAATGGACAGTTTAGAGAAAGCAATGGGTGGTAATTGGAAACGAGTTAAATGATTTCGATATTTTGTAGAATTGATATATTCAGCTAAAATTGGTTAAAAAAGCATTAGGAGCGGAAATATTTATGGGGAACGTTA
>JAYUIP010000930.1:0-11189 GCA_043765945.1 Arcicella sp. | reverse complement strand
ATCTTAGGCATGATTGTTTCATTTATTTCTCCCAAATTAAATCTCTTGTATTTCAATAATGTTGTGTTAGCAAAGAAGATTAAATAATGTTTAAATTCATGAAAATCACTATCATAAGTACCTACGATACCTTTGGCGGGGCTTCTATTTCAGGTTTGAGATTGCACCAAGCGTTCCTAAAAAATGGCGTGGAATCAAGTATGCTTGTGCAGGAAAAGAAGAGTGATTTAACAACAATAGAAACGGTTTCAAACAATTGGTTTCAAGCAAAAATGAGTTTTGTTAGATTTGCGTTGGATAGACTTCAATTCTGGTTTTACGAAAAATCTAAAGAAGTCAGATTTGTTTTTTCTACGGCATTGGTTGGCATTGATATTCGTCAGTATAAAGTAGTTAAAGAAGCTGAAATTTTACATTTATTTTGGATTAATTTCGGTTTTTTATCGTTGGATTCAATCAAAAAATTAGGTGAAACGAACAAACCCATTATTTGGAATTTGCAAGATATGTGGGCTTTTACGGGTGGATGTCATTATAGTGGAGATTGCCTATTATATGAAAAAAGTTGTGGTAATTGCGTGCAGTTTTTGAAGAATTCAGGAGAAAATGACCTTTCCAGAAACACGTGGGAACGTAAATTAGACAAATTTCGTGATTTGAATCTTACCATTGTTTCAAGCAGTGATTGGCTCGCTCAAAAAGCCCGTGAAAGTTCATTGTTCAAAGATTTGAAAGTAATCACAATTCCTACGCCCATTGATGTTGAGATATTTCGACCTACGCCAAAGGATGTTGCCGCAACTTTTTTTCAATTATCCCCAGAAAAAAAATACATCCTTTTTGCTGCCGTAAAAATTAGCGACAAAAGAAAGGGTTTTACGTATTTTAAAGAGGCGTTATCAGTTATCAGTAATCAGTTATTAGTTCATGGAGAAATAGCATCAGACATTGAAATTCTGATTTTTGGGCAGGCACAAGCCTCTGATTTTGAGGGACTTGCCTTTAAAGTAAATATTCTTGGGCGACTTTCAGATTTAGAAACGATTGCCAAAGCCTATTCAGCCGCATCCGTTTTTGTAATTCCTTCTTTGGAAGATAATTTGCCCAATACAGTCATAGAATCAATGGCTTGTGGAACGCCCGTTGTAGGGTTCAATACGGGAGGAATTCCAGAAATGATTGACCGTAACATTACGGGTTATGTGGCTGTTTATAAATCATCTGAAGACCTTGCCAAAGGAATTTATTGGACTTTGTTTGAATCTGATTATCAAGTACTTGTGGATAATTCAAGACAAAAAGTATTGGATAATTATTCTGAAAAAGTGATTGCTGAAAAGTATAAAAAAGTTTATCAATCTTTAACATAATTACTCCGATGCGGAAGCCTCGGGTTACATTCAATTGCAACTCTCCATCATCACCATAACTTACAACGCCGAACAATACTTAGAAAGAACCATTCAAAGTATTGCCAATCAGTCTGTCCAAGATTTTGAGTACCTAATAATTGATGGAAAATCAAAGGACAGGACTTTACAGATTGCCGAAAAATACAAAAATAGAGTTAATGAACTCATCTCTGAACCCGACAAAGGGCTTTATGATGCCATGAATAAAGGACTTAAAAATGCAAAAGGAGATTTTGTTTGGTTCATGAATGCAGGGGATGAAATTAATGATAAAGATGCTGTAAAACGAATCTTCCAATCCGTAACATCAAACACAGACGTGCTTTACGGAGATACTTTTTTCGTTGATAACGATGGGAATGTTCAAGGATTACGTTCAGAAATTACGCCACATTGTTTGCCAAAAGACTTGAAATGGCAAGATATGAAATTAGGAATGTTGGTATGTCATCAAGCCTTCATTGCTCGAAAATCAATCGTTCCGTTTTACATGGAAGATAATTTAAGTGCTGATGTGGATTGGGAAATAGCGTGTTTAAAAAGGGCAAAAGGAGTGAAATATTTGGACTTTGTTGTGGCTAAATACCTGATTGGTGGAATCTCAAATAAACAATTAAAGCGTTCATTATTAGACCGTTATGAGGTTTTGAAAAAGCATTTTGGGTTAATGGGAGCGATTTCTGCCCATGTTCAGATTTTGTTTCGAGGGCTGGGATTGATTGTTAAAAATAGGGGGAAATACTGGTAAGAAGCCCCCTAACCCCCAAAAGGGGAACTAAAATCGGACTCCAACACAAAAGACAAAGTTTTCCTTTCGGGGGCTTAATTCCCCAATTTCAAAAACCCATTATTCAACATCTGAACACTCCCACCCCCATAAAATAGCCGCTTGATTTGCACTATTATACCATCAATCGTTATGATATGCCCTATTCCAATATAAGCATCCGTTGTGATACTCGGGATTATTCCGCATTGCCAAGTAGATAAAGTTTGCCAACTGCCTGATTGGAAAGTTGTTGGGTTGGTGGGAATTGGCAGCACATTGATCGCTAAGGTTCGAGCAATACTACTCCCACAAATGTTATTAGCCGTAACAGCCAAATTCCCCGATGTTGCTATTCCAGAAAAATTTATCGTTGCAGAATTGCTTGTACCCGTAAAAGTTGCACCCGTTCCTGAATACGTCCAAGTATATGAAGTTGCTCCAACTACCGCAGGAATGGTATAACCCACACTATTGAAACCCTGACAAACATTTACGGATGAAACCGTAAAGGCTAATGGTTGTGCAAGCACCGTATTAGTAGCCACTACCGTTGTTGCAGTTGCCGTACAAGTTCCATTGGTGATTTTCAGGGTGTAAGTCCCCGCATAAGAGTTAGTTACGGCGTTGATGCTTGGGTTTTGAAGCGTTGAGGTGTAACTATTTGAACCCGACCATAAATAAGATATACCACCATCGGCGGTTAAATTTAAAGTGCTACCAATACATCTTGGAGAATTACTGCCTGCCAAAGCCGAGCAAATAATGCTGAAATTATTATTAGAAATATCAAAAAATATCTTTCCAGTCCCTCTCACCATCAGCCGTGCCGTGGCGGTAAGTGTATTAGGAACTGTAATGGAGGCTTTCCCCGAATTAGGAATACCAGATGCTAAAATCGTTGGGTAGGTCAATCCGCCATCGGTTGAAAGTAAAATATCTACGTTGGCACAGCTCACAGGGGAAGCCGTGGTATTTGCCACATCCCACGTTACATTCTGAGAACTAAAAGCACGCCATGAAATTCCAGTGGCAGTCGGTAGCGTAATAGCCAAAGGTCCTGACGTGCTATCTACCGTAATAATTACGTCGGCTCGGTCATTGAAACCCGCCACTGGTGAGTTATCTCTAACGACTAATCTGAAATTCAAAATTCGCCCAACCATCGGTAAAACTTCCCATGTAGTGTCCTTATTCATCGCCAAATCACTCAATTTTGGAAAATACCGAATGCCACTTACCGAAGGACTCAAACTTCTAAAATTTGGACCTCCCTTAGACGTATTCACAGGTTTTTGCGTACTTATTTCCTTATCCATTTGTTCCCAGGCATACGTTAAAGACGCATTTCCATCGGTATCAGTGGCTATACTACTCAGAAAAAATGGCGTTCCTTTCGGAATAGTTTGGCTTGCTGAATAAGATGAAATAATTGGAGCCGCATTTACGGGCGTTGTTGAAACAGCACAAGTATTGCCCGAACCAGTAATAAAACTGTACATTTCCAGTAAACTTCCATTGTGAAAATAAGCATCACTATTATACTGAATATCGGGCGGACAAATACCTGCATATCCCATAATCGTTGTGCCACTGCCTGGTTCCCAAGCCGTTGAACTACTACGATTACCTCCACAACTATTATTAAAAGTATGATTTCCCCCGAATTGATGTCCGATTTCGTGGGCTACATAATCAATATCAAAGGCATCGCCAACGGGTGAACCCAAACCTGTAACACCATACGCTTTGCCAGAACTGCAAACAGTTTGGAGTCCTGCAACGCCCCCACCACCCGTGCTAAATACGTGACCTATGTCATAGTTTGCACTGCCAATAACACTCGTAAGCGTAGTTTGATTCTGACCCAGCATTGCTCCTCCGTCTTCGTTTGTGTAAGGGTCGGTGGCAGCATCGGTATAAATAATGAGGTTATTATTGGCAATAATATTCATCCGCACAGAGAAATCCTTGATAAAAAGTCCATTGATTCTGTTCATCGTAGTAACTTGTGCGGCTAAGGCTCCTGCAACAGTGCCTCCGTGAAAAGCAGTGTATTCTCCCGTAGCTGCCAAAGCCAAGCGGTAAGTTCTGAGTTTTTTGTCGCCCAATTGAAGATTGGTAATTGGGGTAATATTGACAGATTTGGGCGTATTTTTCTTATCAATAATTTGGGTAGAATCACCCGTAGAAATTCCGTCTGTTTTCACGCCACAAGTAAAATTTTTGGTAGTCAGAAAATCTTTTTTGAAGTAACTGATGTAATAATCAGTAATTCCTTGACTGTACGGGTCGATAAAATAAATTCCATCGGGCGAAAATACCATCGCATGAAAACCCGCAGGCGTAATATCAAAGCGAACACTGACCGCTTTATTATCAACGCAATAGCCCGCAAACGTTTTTATTTCGGGAAATTTATTGGCAAGTTCAAGCTCCATAATCGGCGACTCGAAAACGGAAAAAGTTTGCATTTTACCGTTTGGCATGGGTAATTCAAGCATTAGACTCAGATTCTGAGCTGCCGAAGTAAATTCCATCGGGCTGAGTTGAAGCATCCCTTTTAAATTGGAAATATCTAATTTAACTACTCGGTATTTTTGAGGGATAATCAGTCTTGTAGTAAGCGTAATAGGTTCATTTTTAACATCTTGCCAGAAGTTTGTTTGGGCATTAAGCCATTGAGGAATGCTTAATATTATCAAAAAACACAATAACGTGATTTGTTTTTTAGATGTGGTTATAGATGATTGGAAAAACGTAATAATGCTACCTTCGGTAAAATTTTTCATAGTGTGTTAGTAAAATAGATTGCAACATTTTAAAATGCTGGTGGCTGATTGATAATTATTTAGAGGTAATGATAAGGACTTGGGTTGTTTACCAAATGATAACTTGTGTAATATATTAGTGGTAAGAGTAAAAGTGATAGCAATGTTTGTAGAAAAATTAATAAATAAACAGGTTCATAGAATATGCCTGTTTAAAATTTAATATCATTGATGAACAGCGTTTTCGTATAATATTATTTACATGTTCATTCGTAAAAAAACCTCAATCCGTCTCTTTTCAACTGAAAGAGGACGAATTGAGGTAGAAAATAAACTTTCAGATTATAAGCCCAAAATCCGCTTATTCAATTCTATATCAGCACCACCACCCGCAAAATCATCAAATACTTTTGAGGTTGCTTGAATGATGTGAGATTCAATAAATGGTGCTCCTTCTTCGGCTCCTTGAACGGGGTCTTTCAAGGCACATTCCCATTCTAAAACCGCCCAACCGTCGAAACCATATTGCGTCAATTTAGAGAAAATGGAAGCAAAATCAACCTGACCGTCGCCCAAAGAACGGAAACGTCCAGCACGATTTACCCACGACTGATAACCACCATAAACGCCTTGTTTTCCAGTTGAATTAAACTCGGCATCTTTTACGTGGAAAGCTCTAATTCTTTCGTGATAAAAATCTATATATTGCAGATAATCAAGGCATTGCAAAACAAAATGTGATGGGTCATACAACAAACAAGCCCGTGAATGGTTGTTTACTTTCTCCAAAAACATCTCATACGTTTCGCCATCGTGCAAGTCTTCGCCAGGGTGAATTTCGTAGCAAACGTCCACGCCACATTCGTCAAAATGATTCAAAATTGGCATCCAACGATTGGCTAATTCTGTGAAGCCCATATCGACTAAACCTTGTGGACGTTGAGGCCAAGGGTACATCGTGTGCCAAAGCAACGAACCCGAAAAAGTAGCGTGCGATTTCAAGCCAAGATTCTGAGAAGCCTGTGCTGCCCACTTCAATTGTTGAACTGCCCACTCAGTACGTGCCTTTGGATTTCCTCTGACTGAATCAGGAGCAAAACCATCAAATCCAGCATCGTAGGCAGGATTTACAGCTACTAATTGTCCTTGCAAGTGCGTTGATAATTCTGTGATTTGCAAACCTTTATCGGCTAATTTACCCGTGAGTTCATCACAGTAAGTTTTAGAAGTAGCCGCTTTTTCAAGGTCAATGGCACGTGGATCCCAAGTTGGGATTTGTACGCCTTTATAACCTAAGCCCGACACCCAATCTGTGATGGAATCAAGGGTATTGAAGGGGGCTTCATCGTCTAAAAATTGGGCTAAAAATATAGCGGGACCTTTGATTGTTTTCATGTGTTTATTGTAAGATTTTTTCTATTTGCGTTTTAAACCAATTGGTACTGGATAATTCTTTTATGGTCAGATTAAATGGAGCAAGATATGAACGGTTAAATTGGTCTTTCATATCGAAAAATTTATAAAATCGTTCAAAGTCGTCACTCACGAAATCATCTACGATACTTTTTGGAGACTCATCCTGAATAATATCTGTTTTAAACTCTTCGTAAGTCTTTCTTGCCGATTCCACTTTTGTTAATAAATAAGGGAGTTTTTCCTTTTTCTGATGTAAAATATTAGCCTGATAAACTAATATATCAAAATTTGGAGGGTTTATTTCATCAATATTATCGGGATGATAGAGATAATTCTCAAAATCATAATACTTAAAAATTCTATGGTTTGGAAATTTCTCTTGTATTCTTACCACTTCTTCATCTGAAATAAAGTCCCTATCTCGTAAAGTAAACTTTGTTTTATCATTTTTGACATTCAAAAAAACATCTCTTGAATCTTTTACACCAACGAAAAGCGTTTTTTCAATCCCCATTAAATTGAAATATTCATCGTTTTTATTTTCACAAAAAACGATTTTTTTATCACTAAATAATTGAGAAAGAATGCTTTTAGGAATAGCAATGTCATAAACATCAAGTACCTCTTTTGACTGTGGAGTAATGATTTGAGGAATATCAAAATTTAATGAATCAAAGTCTAAAATAACTGCCTCATCTGTTTTACGAGCATAATCAATGAATCCCAAAGCATGAGAAGCCGTCCATAATTGTGAAGAATCAGGAATCCATTTTTCAACAATTTCTTTTAATAAAGTTTCTTGTAAAGCCGTATTCAAATGACAATCCATTTCATCAATATAAATGATGGCATCTTCGTATTGCTTTTTACGAACGATAAAATTGAGTAAAAGAACGATAACTTGTTTTTCTCCGTGACTCAATAAATCGTAGTTGATTCTTGAATTGCCTTTTTGAAATATTAATTCAGCGGGTTCAGAAGGAAAATCTTTTATGTCCACCAAAGCAAGAGATAAATTAATATCCTTTCCTAAAATATTTTTCAGAGATTGGTTGAGCGGTTCTATTAAATCTTTAAAAATTTTCTGAGAATCAATTTGAACTCTTTTAAATAATGGACCTCTTAAAGATTGATTTATTTGGTGAATATAACCCATCAAATCATTTATGAAACGATTATCGTTATCAATTGAAGAGACGGGTGTATCCCTATCATTTTCAATAGTATCCAAATCAATTGACGTTACAGGGATTCTTGAAACGACTCTAATACTACTTCTTCCAACAAATTTTCTGAGCCAATAATTTGCAATTGGTATTGTATTATTTATCCCATTACTTCCTAAAATTTCGCCACTATGAAGTTGAATATCCGTTACTGCTTCTTCTGAATTAGATTTTTCATAGAAATTTTTTGCCTCTATTTCTAACTTTGACATTGACAAACCATAGCCTTCATACCCTATTCCAAATGGAGGAATCAAAGCTTTTCTGAACCCATCAAAAACCGATGATTTCCCAGAGCCATTCGCTCCAATTAATAACACTAATTTGCTATGTTCAGGAATGCCATCAATGGATAAATCCGTAAATCGCTTGAAATTTTTAAGTTGTATGCTTTTAATTTTCATTGGTCTCTATAAAAATTGAATGACAAACAAATATAATCAATCTGTTTGTCATTCATGGTAACATCAGGAAATTCTAAAATCTAAACCTTCACCCAACCCTGACTCCTATGACTTTCTAAAATCCTCTCACAAATCAACAACTCACGATACCCATCTGCAAAAGTTGGAAATGGAGCGTTTTCTGGCATTTTTCCTTCGGCTACGGCGGCGTAAACTTCTTTGAATAATTGCTTTGAAGTATCTGGAAAACCTTCATTATGCCCGCCTGGGAACGACATCAATGCACTTGCTTCTGGGTACGCCAAAGATGGGTCACGCATGAGGGATTGATTGTAACCATCACGATTACCAATCCAAATTTCGTTGGGAGCTTCTGAATTGAATGCAAAGGTTTTGTTAGAACCCGAAATCTCTAATTTCAACTGATTTTTACGTCCCGCCGAAACTTGCGAAACCGTTACCAAACCTTTATTCCCATTATCAAAACGCAATAAAACATTGGCAGTATCTTCTGTTGTTATATTCACATCGGCATAATCTTCTGGTTGTAACATTTTGCCAGAATAAGTCTCCACCGGCTTCAAAGGCTTTTTACGAGTTTTGTGAATGGTGTTAAAATCCGCCATCACTTCCAAGGTTTTCAAGCCTGTGATGTATTCAATTACGTCCATCAAGTGCGAACCAATATCGGCAATGGCTCGTGAATCTCCTGATTTATCGGGTTCTAAACGCCAGTTATAATCGGTATTATAAAAAAGCCAATCTTGTAAATATGAGCCAATAATTGAGTAAACATCACCTAAATCACCTTTTTCACGCATGGTTTTCATCTGACGAACCAATGGGTAATATCTTAAGTTGAAATGCACAGCATTAACCAAACCCGTTTCTTTGGCAATTTGTACTAATTCCTCCGCTTCGTGCAAATCTTTTGCCAATGGTTTTTCACAAATAACGTGCTTTCCAGCCAAGAGAGCCGCTTTTGATTGTGAGTAATGCAGGAAGTTGGGCGTACAAATATGCACACAAACGATGTCTTCCATTGCCAATAATTGCTCAAACGTACACGCACGTTCGATACCCAACTGAGCAGCTTTGGCGGTTGCCAATTCGATATTTACTTCACAAAGGGCAGTTACCTCAATATTTGGAAGACGACGAAGTGCCTCAATATGGGCTGGTCCAATAAATCCAGTGCCAACGACACCTACTTTAATTTTTTGCATTTTTTGGGTTTGTTATTTGGGTAAGATTTTTTGGGCAAGCATTTTTTGGTTAATTTTTACCCATAAAAAATAGAATCATTTTCAAGAAGGTTTAAACAATTTTCAAGGGTTTCTCCTGAACAAATGAGATGCCATTTGCCTGTATGACGCATGTATGACAACCCACAGGAATTATCCATGTAAAAATCTAATCTTCCCAATTTGAATACTTTTTCTTTGAAAAGTGCATCAGGGGAATCATATTCAACGGTTTGTTCAAGATAAAAAGAATCCCGAGAAAATTTATAAGAAAAGCCAGTAGTGTAACCATAATTTGGGTTTGGTTGTACAACTAATTCCTTATTTAATTTTTTCACAATTGCTTTCAGCCCAGCTTCGGTTTTGCTCATCAGAGCCTTTTCTGCGGCTTCTTGTTCTGGGGATAAAAATACCCATACGCCACCGTTTGCCATTATTTCACATTATAGTTAATTCGGTAAATTTACCCCAAAATTATTTCAAATCCGTAATATTTAATCCTGTTTAATCGTGGTTCATTTCCCACCCCTAACAATCGCCCGAACGCCTAAATGGTGTTGAAATGCCTCCGTCAAATCGCCACTCTTGCTGTCCCAAGCGATGTTTTCTAAAACAATGATGGTTGTCTTGGTTTCTGGATAATAGAAATTCATGGAGGCAAAACCCGTTGCGTAACCACTATGACCCATTTCTAAGGTTTTTCCTTTATGGTCAATTTGTAAACCATAACCATAATCAACTTTCCCAAAAATAAAATGGTCTCTTTTTGAAGAAGCCGTTGTCATTATGTCGTAGCTTTTCTTGCTCAACAACTTTCCCCCGTGCAGATTTTTGTTCCATAAAAGTAAATCTTCAGCCGTTGAAATCATGCCTCCTGCGGCAACTTGAATGTCTTTCGATAGGTTTCCTACTTTGAAAGTCTTGCCCAATGAATCCGATACATAACTATTAACCAAAGATTTATGCTGATTCAATTTCGGACTCATTGAATGCTTCATTTTACAAATTTTGAAGACTTTGTTCGTAAGTTCTTCATAAGATTTTCCTGAAACGTTTTCGGCAATTTTCCCCAACAACTCATAGCCCACACCCGAATACGAAAAATCCGTTGAAGGCTTAAATTTTAAAGGTTGATTCCAATCTGTAACGCCCGAAGTATGATTCAATAATTGATGAACCGTGATAGAATCCAACCAAGTTTGAGATATATTTGGCAGATATTTTTTCACAGGAACGTGAAGGTCAATAAGTCCTTTATCAACTTCTCGTAGCACAACGACCGCCGTCACTTGCTTACTGATTGAACCGATAACAAATTGATTATCAATGACTAATGGAGTCTTAACTTCTAAATTTGCAAAGCCTTTTACTTTTGAATAAACTACTTTTTCATTCTGAGAAATTAAGATAACTCCGTTAAAAAAACGCTTGGTATTTGCCTCAATTAGAGAGTCGATTCTTGGAGCAAAGTTTGTTTGCGAGAAGCCTGTTTGAGTTAAGAAAATGATTAGAAAAAGTAACGAAATAAACATTTTACGAAGCATCTTATATTGGAGCATTTATTTTTAAGTAACTAATTAAATGGAATTCACTTCGCCATAATTCCTTTCTTAATCTCCACTTTATCGGGCAAAATCATGGCGGAAGGGTATGAATCTTTAATATCCGAATAATACCTTTCGGCATCCATTCTATTCAGAAAATCACCAATTTTGACCTTGTAAATCGGTTGCTGGTAACTCAAATAGGGAAATATTTCGGGGTATTTTTGGTAAGTATAAATCTTGGCATCATCAGCCGCTTTACGGTCATTTCCCACGTAAATCTGAATGCGAAATCCGTTCGTGAATTTCACGCTTTTATTACGCATCGCAATCGTATCTAAAATAGCATCTAATTTCTTATTCACATGAAGCGGAGCATCTGAAATGGCAGGTTTTGAAGACTGAA
>JAYUIP010000929.1:0-1303 GCA_043765945.1 Arcicella sp. | reverse complement strand
TCAACTTTGGGAAATGGTATTTTTTTTAAAATATTGAAATGTTTATCATGTGTAATTACGTAATCAGCTTGACAGGCAATCGCACAATCTACAAACTTATTATCATCCAAATCTTGTTGAATTAATTCCCATTTATAAAAAATATTTATACGTAATGTATTTTTAAGATTGGGTAATAATTCTACTACGTTTGTTGCCAAATTTGGGGAGTAAAATCCCCCTATTATCTCCTCATATTCTTCCAATATTTCCGTAGTAATGGCT
Source organism: Arcicella sp. (assembly GCA_043765945.1). Taxonomy (GTDB): domain Bacteria; phylum Bacteroidota; class Bacteroidia; order Cytophagales; family Spirosomataceae; genus Arcicella. Next base: position 1,039 of record JAYUIP010000929.1, on the reverse strand, counting down.
ATTTCAAAAAGTCCAGATTTTATACCGTCATACAGCCACCTTGTTTCAGAAAACCTTGGAATACTTACCAACAAACAATTTGTATCAATAACTAACCGCATATCAATATTTTGTCCGTTTATGAGTTTTCAATGCATTATCTAAATCTTTTTGGGTCATTCCTCTTTCATTCCAAATATTATCCATTTCATCGTCTATTTGTTTTGAGAAGTAATTAGCTAATAATTGTTTTATGTCATCCTCTTGTTTTGAACTCACATTTCTATCAAAAAGTTGTATCATAAACTGTTGCATTGAATTCAATTTTGTTGCTGTTTTCATAATGAAATAATAATTTTAATTCATAGACAAAGATACCCTATTTCTTAAACAATCGTGCAATCGTTAACGACAAGTCCAGATGTAAAATTTTAGCTCTTCCGTTGCGTTCTAAATAATAATGTGTTTGACTCAATTCGCTCACTATCAACTCAATAGCTTCATCTTTCACGGCTTTTGAAAAGTTTTGTACGAAGGTTAATTCTTCGCCTTCCAATCTTACTAATGATTCCGCACCGTTTTTCCAAAGCAATAAATCTCTAAAAATATTCAGTCCGTATTCCATCATTCCTTTTTGATATTCTTTTGGAAAAGCATCAAATTCATCGGCAGTTTTCACCAACGTTATAAAGTCGGGTTTGTAAGCCGATCGCATCCAATTGCCAAACCATTTATGTTTGTTTTCACCTTCGTAATTCACCAATTCCGAGGCTTTCGAGAGGTTTCCTTCTGAAAGATAAGCTACTTGTTTGGCTCTTTCATACGTAACGCCTTCTTTTTCAGTAAGATACCCAATCGTCTCTTCGTCCGTAAAGGCAGGAATTACAATGCGTTGCGTTCTGGAAAGAATAGTTGTTAATAATTTGTTGGTATCATTGCATACTAAGATAAACAGCGTTTTGGCGGGTGGTTCTTCCAATAGTTTCAGTAAAGAATTCGCTGATTCGATATTCATCAATTCGGGTTGCCAAATTATCAAGATTTTATATTCCGCCTCAAA
>JAYUIP010000928.1:0-1306 GCA_043765945.1 Arcicella sp. | reverse complement strand
GGATTGTGTCCACCAAAACGATACTAAATTCATCCGCTTGGTAGTTGTGTCTAACCAGTAATTCAGCCTTAATTTTATTGAGTTCATCTTGACTAATTTTGGATCTCATCTTTGAAATTTTCGGTTAATTCTTTCTTCAATCTTAATCTTGCCCCTGTTTGATAATCACTCAATGAATAGCCTTTTCTCACACCGTCTAAAATTTGACTTCCCAAATTTGAACTTGGGTCAAAATCTGCAAACTGCCTTAGTGGTAGATTCATTTTTTTGCAATTCTCAGACAACTCTTCGGCTAAATTTTGAAAGTTATTAAACGTTGTAATGCTTTTCCAAATCGTTACATCAAAATCACCATTCAACGATTTTAAAATTTTCTTCATATAGTCCACCGATGATTTATAAGCACCACCGCCTCCGATAACCAAATGAAAATGAGCATTAAATCCCAATTCCTCCATAAATTCTTTTAGGGGCAAATCTCTGTCAATTAAGGCTGGGACTTGCTCACTTTCAGGAGCTCCAAAATCAAAAAAGACATTATTGAAAGGTAGATTTACAATGCTTTCAAGATAAGATACAAGATTATCTCTTACCAAAACTTCCTTGTCATTCAATAATGAGAGGGTTTCCATACGGTTTTCTCCCAAAAATTTAAGCTGTCGGGTAGATGTTTGCGTGGAACTATCCACATCGACAAAAAGAGATTGATTTTTATCATCGTCCTTGGCGAGTCCCAATAAATAGGTTAGCATACTTTTACCTACGCCTCCTTTTGCTTGCACTATAAAATGTAATTGTTTCATTATTTTGAAAATTTGGATTTAACGGTTTTGGGATTATTTATTTCATCTGGGTCAGTCCAATCAATATCACTGAGTGATGTATTTGATTTTGGACTATTAGAAATCTTAGGCTTGTCTTTCGCTGCAATATTGGATTTTACTTTATTCATAAAATAGAATCTACAATACTTTATGTCGGATTCAGACACGAGATTATCCACCTGTAATTCTTTATTTATTGTATCAGCAATGAACGTTAATGAAGCTGGCAGTTTGATTGTAGTATCAAAAAGCTCCCACAAAGCACGTTTGCGTTTCTTGTCTTTTTTGCGATACATTTCTATCAAAAAATCTATGTTCATTTTGAATAATTTTTCCTTTTTACACTTTTGTGGCGTGCCACAGCACAAAAAATGCCACAAAGGCTTTAACTAACTGATAATCAATATTTTATATTTTTTATTTTGTGGCATTTTTTCAATTAAAATGCCACAAAGTGCCACAATGCCACAAATGCCACACTT
>JAYUIP010000927.1:0-3995 GCA_043765945.1 Arcicella sp. | reverse complement strand
AATACTTAATGGCTTTAATTCCATCTCTAATCATTGGAATTTTTACGACAATTTTCTCATCTAAATCGGCTAATTCTTCGCCTTCACGAATCATTCCTTCAAAATCTGTTGCTATAACTTCTGCCGAAACATCGCCATCTACAATATCGCAAATGGCTTTATAATGTTTCAGGACATTGTTTTTGCCACTAATTCCTTCTTTTGCCATTAACGATGGATTAGTCGTTACGCCATCTAAAACCCCAAAATCGTAAGCCTCTTGAATTTCAGCGAGGTTGGCTGTGTCAATAAAAAATTTCATCTTGAATTGTGTTTTGAAAATTTATGCTGTCATTATTTACTTCGTTTTACCAAGATATTCTGGGCAACTGACAACAATATGTATAAAAAAATAATTACAGGAATTGCCACAAATGTCAGTATAATCAATAGAATTACCGAAAGAATCAGAAAAATATATTTGATTTGATTATCTACCCAACCAAAATTTTTAAATTTTAAGGCAAAAAGTGGCAATTCAGCTACCAATAAATAGGACATTACAATGCTGTAAATTAGCAAAACATTAAACTGAATTATGTATTTACTAATTTCAGGTTGAAACATCATTATCAAGGGCAAAGAAGCAACCACCATTCCGTTTGCAGGGGTGGGAACACCGATAAAAGAATGACTTTGACGAGTATCGACGTTGAATTTTGCCAATCGTAAAGCAGAGAAAACCGCTAAGGCAAAAGCAATGTAAGGCTTATAAAATCCGCCTAATCCAAAGGTGCAAGTGCCAGTGGTGCAACTACCTTCAATGAGTTTCAACATCATAAAAGCGGGCAAAACACCAAATGTAACCATGTCTGCCAAAGAATCTAACTCTTTTCCGATGGGAGAACTAACATTCAATAAACGGGCAATGAAACCATCAAGCCAATCACAAATTAAAGCAATTCCAATTAAGATGGAAGCAGTAATTAAATCGCCTTTAAATACATAGAGTATGCCAAAAACGCCGCAAACTAAATTGCCACAAGTGAGGGCGTTGGGAATATGTTTTTTTATTTCGTTCATGCAACCACATAGAGAACATAGGAATCATAGAAAATTTCACTTGATAAATATGTACTCAGAATATTATAAAAATTGATTAGATTATGCTTTTACGAAAGGATTATGCTTTTTCTCGGAGCCAATGGTTGTGATTCCACCATGACCTGAGAAAACTACCATTTCATCAGCCAATGTGTATAGTTTTGTACGAATACTATTTTCCAAATCGGGGAAACTACACATCGGAAAATCGGTTCTGCCAACGCTTCCTTTGAAAAGTACATCGCCGCTTACGCAAATATTTTCTTCTCGATTGATGAATGCCACGTGACCAGGAGCGTGTCCAGGTACAAAAAGGACTTCTAATTCACTATTCCCAAATTTAATAATATCTCCTTCTTCAATAAATACGTCCACTTCCGAGCCTTCATAATTTGGAAAGCCATAAAATTCTGCCCTTGATGCCGCATTTTGAAGAATTGGAAGGTCTTTTGGATGGAGATGTAATTTAACCCCGAAAGTTCTTTTTACGTATTCATTCCCCAACACATGGTCGATATGAGCGTGCGTATTAAACAGATGGACGACTGTAAGCTGTTGATTATCAATAAAATCTTTCAATTCCTTACGTTCTTCATAACTATGACAACCAGGGTCAATAATAACCGCTTCTTTGGTTTCGTCATACAAAACGTAAGTATTTTCTGAGAATGGATTGAATGTGAAGGTTTGGATTTGGATCATGGGACAAAGGTAATGAAAAAAAGCCCCCTCCGCCCCCAGAGGGGGAACTTTCGAGACCAAATTTTATCGAAAGTTCCCCCTCTGGGGGCGGAGGGGGCTTCTTCTACATCAAAAATATGGTTGGCTTTTTATGTAAACTTGGCTTTTTTGCTTTCCATTGATGAACGGTTTTTGTTTGAATTAACTCGTCTGGGGCGGTAATATTACTGGCAATACAAAGCAAAGTATCGGGCTGACAAATGTTCAATAAATCTTCCAAAAATGAATCATTTCGAAAGGGCGTTTCCATAAAAATCTGGGTCTGTTGCTTTTTGGATTCACTTTCTAAGACTTTTAACTTTTTAGCTCTCTGAATTTTATCAATCGGTAAATAACCGTGAAAAACAAATGATTGCCCTGAAAAACCTGAACCCATCAAAGCCAAGAGAATAGAAGAAGGACCAACCAATGGAATTACTTTCATGCCTAATTGGTGTGCTACTTTCACTGCCACCGCTCCAGGGTCGGCAACACCAGGACAACCTGCCTCAGAAATTACGCCAATGGGTTGATTTTGAGGAACTTGTTTGAAATATTTACGAACTTGGTCAATATTTGTGTCTTTATCTACTTCAAAAAAAATGAGTTTTTCAATGACTTTGCCCAATTTCAACTCGCTAATAAATCGGCGAGCGGTGCGGATATTTTCCACAAAATAATAATCGGTATTTTTAATAACTTCCTTAATTTGAGGACTTAAAACGGACTCCGCAGTTTCAGGAGCCAATATGGTTGGTATTAAATATAGCATGAATTTATTCTTCAATTTTAGAAAATCGTTGTACAATCTGTAAAAACTCTTTTGGTTGATCCGCCTGCACCCAATGCCCCGCTTCTTCAATCGTAACAAGTTCATAATCAGGAAATAATTCCCAAATTTTTCGTTCATCTTCATCTTGAATATAGTACGATTCTGAACCTCTGATAAATAAAACTGGCTTTTCAACGGCTTTTTCATTTGACAATTCAAAACCAATTACATCAATATTTTTTGCAATTACAGGCACATTCAGCCGCCAGTCAAATTCGTTGTTTTTTTCTGGATTTCGCCATAAGTTTTTCAATAAAAACTGACGTACTCCTTCGTTTTCTTCAAAACGCTTCAATACATCATTTGCTTCGGTTCTACTTTTCAACGTTTTTAAGTCAATTGAAGCCAAACCCTGCAAGATCATAGTGTGGTGAACTGGATAGAATTTTGGAGCAATATCCACCACAATCATTTTTGAAAAACTATCGGGATAATTCAAGGCAAATTGCATCGCCGTCTTCCCTCCCATCGAATGTCCGATCAGAATTGGATTGATTATTGAATAATCGTCCATAAATTCTTTCAAATCTGCCGCCATGGAATTGTAATCAAAAATTTCACTCCGAGGTGATTGACCATGGTTGCGTGCATCAAGCATACAAACACGATGCGTTTCACCCAAAATTTTTCCAAGCGTTAGCCAATTATCAGAAGAACCAAAAAGTCCGTGAAGAATAATAATTGGTGTGCCTAATTCACCTGCTTGTCTATAAAAAAGTTTCATTTAATATAATGATAAAATATATTTTACACCCAAAATTAAGATTTACTGATTGTGATAATTTTGCTTGAAATTCGTTTCAAACGAGAAAATATTCTTACAAAGTTAAAAAGTATAATCTTAAAAAAATACTAAACTGATAGACTTGCAAAAAATCAATATAAATTGAAATATAAATTAATTTTCTTGAAATTGAAATGTTATTTTTCGATGTTTTTCTTACATAAATCCTATAAATGAGCCTGTTATCCATTAGACATTTACATTTTCTTAATAAACGTTTGTTGTTCTTGCTAAAAAAAAGTTGTTATTTTGTACCTAAATTCACTCATTCAATTTCTAATTAAATTCCAAATTTTCAATCATGAAAAAATTCTTTACCACTAAGATAGTTTTAGGAACATTGTTTGTTCTTTTGACTGTCCTTTCAAGTGTGCAAGTTTTCGCTCAAACAACCACGGCTGCTATCTCAGGTACAGTCTTGGATGAAAAAGGCGAAGGCTTACCAGGGGCAAATGTAATTGCCATTCACGAACCAACGGGTTCAAGATATGGAGCAGCAACTCGTGCCGACGGACGTTACAACATCGTGAATATGCGAGTTGGCGGTCCTTATAAAGTAACTATCTCTTTTGTAGG
>JAYUIP010000926.1:0-1308 GCA_043765945.1 Arcicella sp. | reverse complement strand
ATTTCAAAGACTTGCATCCATCACTTGATAGATTTATTCCAGATTTTGATTATTTGCTATTTACGCTTGATAAAATTGAGGATAATCAAATCGCTAATTTTCAGAATTTATTGTTGAGTATGACTACAATGTTATTGAAACATAGTCATGATGAGGAGAAAGAGTTTTTGCAATTATCTTCATTTTGGGCAGAAAAACTAAACCGATTGGATGCTGACAAACAAATAGAATTTATCAAAACGGTATTCTATTACATTGAAAATGCTTTGAACTTGACACAAGAAGATTTAACTCCTATATTTACAGAAGTTTCAACAAACGTAAACAAAATTGCCATGACTATTGCAGATCAAATAAGAGAAGAAAATACTTTTAATATTATCAAAAATTTAGTGGACTTGGGTGTAGATTCAAATTTTATCTCAAATGCAGTTAAACTACCAATAAAAAAAGTAGAAGACATTATTCAAAGAATTAAAAATTTAACGAATAACTAAATTGCCATGACTATTGCAGATTAAATAAGAGCGGAAGAGAGAGAAATCTCTACTTTTAACTATATCAAGGGGCTATTTAATAATGGTGCATCAATTGAGTTAACTGCTAAATCTTTTGATTTATCTATTCAAAAAGTTGAAGAGTATATTAAACGTATCCAGACCTCATCAAATTGATATGACCATGGCATAGTTATTTTAAGTGGTAAAATCAATACCCTCCCAAATACTTCCGCATCACCCATTCAACCGTCAAAAGACTTAATATCAAAAAGAAAATCCAACGCAAATTTATCATCTCTTTCAAGTCTTCGGTGGCATCAATTTTCTCTGGTACTTTATGATTTAAGATGGTTTGTTTGATATTTTCAAATTGATTATTCTTAAAAAATTTCCCGCCCGTTTTTGCCGAAAGTTGTCTCAAAACATCAAAATCTGCCGTCAGATTTAGGTTTTCTAATTGTATATCTCTAATCACAAATTCTCCCGATGATAATTCCGATTTTCCCAAAACCGTCGTACTTGCACGGTAGCGATAGACACCTGCGGGCAATGAACTAATTTCAAATTTAGCATTATCTGGACTCGTTGAATAATTAAAATTACGAGTTACTCCCTTCTCATCTTTTACTTCTAATTTGATAGGCAGATTATACAATTTTTCATAAATAGCATTGTAAATTTCCGTTTCAAAAACCACTTTTTCGCCTAACAAAAATTCAGTATTGATTGGATAAACTCTCAGTTTTCGTTTATCGTCTTTGGCTGAAATAAACTGTAAAACCTTTAACACTAAATCGTCCACAACTTC
>JAYUIP010000925.1:0-1309 GCA_043765945.1 Arcicella sp. | reverse complement strand
GGCTTTGCGATTTTGTGATTTGTGAAGGTGCATCATCAACGTTATTTTCCATTAAAAATACCTCCCACGGACGATTTGAGAAGGAATTTAGGAATGCTAATTTCGTTTCATCGGGTGACAGAACCACTTGATTTGACCCCGTCATTTTGGTTAATCTCGTGCGTGTGCCTCCCCACGTTGCCATGCGGTAGAAATGTTGTTCGCCAGGATGTTCTTCGTTAGTGGTGATATAAAAACTACGTTTGTCTCTGGATAATTGAACCGACTGAACCTCAAATTTCCCCTTCGTGAGTTGCTTGCGAGCGGAGGAAGCTAAGTTGATAATGTAGAGGTGTGAATATCCATCTGCCTCAGATTGATAGTAGAGCGTTTGATTATCTGCCAAGAATCCTAACGTTCCCGTGCTACCCGAGAAACCAATGCCAGGTCCACCAATCCAAGCCTCATCTCGCTGACGGTCAATGGTTTGCAATTTGCGAGTGGCAGGGTCGAGACGCATAATCCAACGGTCTTTATTGTCCTGACTTTTCACCACAACCACACAATATTTCCCATCCTCCGACCATACGGCATTACTAAAAATCACCTTTCGAGGTTCTGATTTTTTCTTGGCAGTATCTTTTCTAACAACGGCACTTTTCTTTATATAATCTTTCAAATAATCAGGTTCGTCAAAAACACCGTCAATTTCCTTAGTCGAAACTTGTAAGGACGTGTCTTTTTTAATGTCATAAACCCAAAATTCAAAGGAGGTTTGAACGGCTCCGACTTTCGTGCGAGTAGGTAAATCTTCCGTAAAACCAGACTCCGTAACGTAACTTGGCACAATGGTAGATTTTGCACCCGTTGCAGATTTGACCAAACGATAGGTAATGTATTTTTCATCGGGACTTAATTGGGGTTCAAGCACGGCTTTGTCTTCCGTAAAAATCTCTTTGGCACGTTTTGGTAAATCAGCCTTTTGGATTTTGTCACCCTCCTTTTTCTTGTCGGAACGTTCCTTCAAAATGTCAAATAGGCTCAACTGGTCTTGTTTTTGCCATTTTTCTTGCTCGCTCAATTTGGATTCAGCCTTCTTCGTGCCATTCTGAAAATTGGTCAATTGGTCAATTTCTCCGTTGGCAATTGTGAAGCTGAAAAGGTTGTTTGCTTTGGTATAAATGATTTTGTCGTCTTTGCCATTAAAAGTTGGATTAGACTCTGATTCAACCGTATTAGTAAGCTGTCGAATCACCATTGTTCGACAATCCATCAAGTAAATATCTCCATTTTTGGCGTACACTTTTCTCCCAAAATCGGTAGAATAATT
>JAYUIP010000924.1:0-1311 GCA_043765945.1 Arcicella sp. | reverse complement strand
TCAAAGTTTTGGTGCTTTCGAGTGAGTTGGAGCAAGGAATTGACCTTAACGTTTTTCCAGTACCAAGTAAAGAAGATGTGAATATTCAATTAGTTTTGGATAAACCCGAAGCAATGGAATGGACCTTGAACAGTACTTTTGGGAATGTTTTGATGAGTGAATCTCAACCTAATAAGCGTTCAAAACATGAAAGTATTGTTTCATTAAAAACACTTCCAGAAGGCGTTTATTTTCTGCGAATACAAGCAGGAGAAAAGTCATTAGTTCGCAAGATTATTAAATCAAATTAAATTTAAAAGCCTTCTGGGATTGCTCAGAAGGCTTTTTTATCTTTATAAACCTTCTATCTAAAACAGTATTACGAAATATCTCAGAACAAAGTTGTAGGTTTGCTCGTAGAAAATCAGAAATCAATCATTACCTTAGAATGCACAGAAACCCCCTCCTCCAACTATTAAAAAACCATCAACCTTCCACCCCAGAAGAAACGCAATTCACACAACAAACCATCGAATTCGTACAGCAAAATGCTGAATGTTTTGAACGTTCTTTACTCATCGGACACATCACAGGGTCGGCTTGGATTGTGGATAAATCTCGACAATTTACTTTGTTAACGCATCATCGAAAATTAGATAAATGGTTTCAAACGGGTGGGCATTGTGATGGCGATTCCGATGTACTGAACGTGGCAATGAAAGAGGCAATGGAAGAAACGGGACTTACTAAAATTCAAGCCATCAGCCCCAAAATTTTTGATATAGACATCCACGAAATTCCTGAGCGAAAAGGAGTGCCTACGCACCTGCATTATGACGTAAGATTTTTGTTGGAAGCTAACAAGAATCAACCGCTGATTATCTCCTCAGAATCCTCCGATTTAGCTTGGATAGAACTTTCAAAAGTTTCGCAACTCAATGACAGTCAGTCGATTATGAGAATGGTTTTGAAAGTATGAAAGAGAGGAAGGGGGACAGGAGGAAAGAAACAAAAGAGAAATGGAGATAGAATAAATAGGTGAATTCTTCTCACTTCCTTCCATTTCCTCTTTCCCCTTCCTCCGTTCAGAGGATTTCAATCCTAAAAAAAACAGGAATAGCTGGTGTTTCGTAGTATTCTGGAGCTTGTTGAATTTTATCAACGATGTCCATTCCGTTCGTAACTTCTCCAAAAACTACGTACAGACCATTCAATTTTTTTGCCTCTTCTGCATTCGTAACAATAAAAAACTCCGTTGGTGACGATGCTTTTTCAGGATTTCCTTCATCATAGCGTGCCATGGCAATTGCTCCACGTTTGTGCGTATATTCA
>JAYUIP010000923.1:0-4009 GCA_043765945.1 Arcicella sp. | reverse complement strand
ATAGAGGATGAAACTGCTGCTTTTCTGCTGTTTGAAACCTGCAAAAACTGGTTGGCTTCAAAAGGGATGGAGGCAATGGATGGACCCATTAATTTTGGCGAAAGAGATGCCTTTTGGGGTTTGATGATAAAGGGCTGGCAATACGAACCAACCTACAAAATGCCTTGGACGAAACAATATTATATTTCGTTTTTCGACAACTATGGTTTCAAAGATTATTTCCAACAATATATCTATGTTTCGCCAATTCGGGCGGCTTCGGTAATGGATACGGTGGAGGATAAAGCCCGCAAGGTTTACGCTAATCCTGATTATAGTTTTAGAAGTATTGAGAAGAGTAAATTAGCAAAATACGGAGAGGATTTCAGAACGATTTTTAATGAGGCTTGGGCGAAGTTCCCAGGCGTGAAAGAAATGAACGCTGAACAGGCTAAAAGTTTGGTGAACACCATGAAACCCATCATTGATGAGCAACTCACGTGGTTTGCCTACGCAGGTGAACGTCCGATTGCTTTTTTTATCGTTATTCCAGATATTAATCAGATTGTCAAGCACTTAGATGGAAAATTTGGACTTTGGGAGAAGCTGAAATTCTGGCTTTTGTTGCAACGTGGCGTTATAAATCGTACTTGCGGAGTAATTTTTGGCGTCGTCCCAGATTTTCAAGGAAAGGGCATTGAGTCGGCAATTGCCTTGCGTTTTCGTCAGGCTGGGCGAGACAATCCGCATTATCAATACGCAACAATTGACATGAATTGGGTAGGAGATTTTAACCCAAAAATGAATCGTTTTGTCTCGCAATTAGGCACGACCAGAGATAAAGAATTCATCACGTATCGCTACCTTTTTGATAGAATGAAGGAGTTTAAACGTTGTCCGAGAGTGGGATAATAATGCTCAAAAAACGTTAAAGGAATGTACAGATAACCAAATTTGATGTAAATTTGAAATATGAGATTAAAATTCTTTCTACTGATTTCTCTATTAACGGCTTGCGGTTTAGACGATAAGCCCGAAAACTTGATTCTCGAAGACAAAATGGCGAAAGTTTTGACTGAAATCCATATTTTGGAGGCTCAGATTAACAACTTGCATTTTCAACACGAAGATTCTTCCGTTTTTGTCTATCAAAAAAAGCGGTTTGAATTGATGAAAACCTTTGCCTTAGATACTGCAACTTTTAGAATTAGCTTAAAATATTATTTGCTAAATCCTGACAAAATGAAGGGCATCTATGTTGAAGTAAAGAAGAATTTGGAGGCAAAGAAAAAGGTAATTGAGGCAAAGAAAACATTGGAAGATAAAAAGAAAAAGTTGGTGGAGGATAAGAAAATATTGGAAGACAAAAAGCGAGGTAAAAATCCTAAAAAAATAATGCCCGATTCTAACAGGAAAATCTTAATTCCTATCAATAAATTTAAACTTAGATTATCCAACAAAGCCACGCCTAAACTTCAATGAAAGCATTTTTTAAGTCTCTTTATCTCTCTAACTTGGTGTTCTATATTACTATTTTTTTGGTAATAATGTTCGTATTGGCATTCGTTTTTCCTTTTTTATTTGGCATAACACAGATGCTATTTTTTGTTTTTGTATTAATGCTTTTAGTGGACGGAATCATGCTTTATCGCTCTAAAAAAGGCATTTTTGCTCGTCGTGAAGCTCCCGACCGATTGTCAAATGGAGATGAAAATCCGCTGTCTATTTACCTTGAAAACCACTACGACTTCCCAGTTCAAATCCAGATTATTGATGAAATCCCTTTTCAATTTCAAAAACGAGATTTAATGTTTCATAGTGCCTTGAAAGTTGCCGAAACGCAAATTTTAGAATATAATTTACGTCCAACAAAACGGGGAGAATACAGCTTCGGGGCGGTGAATGTTTACGTGAAATCTCCGATACGATTATTGAAACGTCGCTACCAATTTTCGCAAGATAAAATGGTGGTCGTTTATCCTTCTTTTTTGCAAATGCGAGCGTATGAATTGATGGCAATTTCAAATCGTTTAACGGAATTGGGGGTAAAGAAAATTCGTAAAATTGGGCAGAGTCAGGAGTTTGAACAAATTCGTCAATATGTGCAAGGAGATGATGTTCGGAATATAAATTGGAAAGCCACCGCAAGACGTAATGACTTGATGGTCAATGCGTTTCAAGAAGAAAAATCGCAAAATGTTTACTGTCTGATTGATAAAGGAAGAGTGATGCGAATGCCTTTTGATGGACTTTCGCTGTTGGATTATGCCATTAATGCGACCTTAGTTTTATCAAATATTGCCATTTATAAACAAGATAAAGCAGGAGTAATTACGTTTTCTGACCGCATGGGACAAGTACTTCTTGCCGACCGAAAAGCAGGGCAAATGACCAAGATTTTGGATGTTTTATACAAGCAAAAAACCCGCTTTTTAGAGACGGATTACGAAGCCCTTTACGTTCACACGAAGACCTATATCCGCCAGCGAAGTTTATTTTTATTGTTCACTAATTTTGAAACGGTTACATCCATGCGGAGGCAATTGCCTTATTTCAGAAAATTGGCGAAAGACCATTTACTCATTATCGTTTTCTTTGAAAATACTGAACTTCGGGCTTTGTTAGATAAGCCAACGAACACAACCGAAGAAATTTATTTGAAAACAATTGCGGAGAAGTATTTTTACGAGAAGCAACAGATTATCAAGGAGTTGGGGCAGTATGGTATTCAAGCATTATTGACTGCCCCGCAAAATTTGACGGTCAATACGGTGAATAAATATTTGGAATTAAAGTCTCGAGGGATGATTTGAGTTTTGAGCGTGGGCGCTATTTTGTTGCGTTAATATTCATGGCATGACTTTGAGTCGTGCCATGAATTTAGGCATATTTTGTTGCGTTAATATTCGTGGTGTGACTTTGAGTCATGCCATGAATTTAGGCAAATTAACCTTTATAAAACTACACCGATTTAACCTGTTCAATAATCCGAATTTGCTCTAAAACTTCTTCTGATTTTATCAATAATTCCTTGCCATCCACAATGGCATCGTGAAGATTTTGGAATAACAAAGTCCAATTTCCTATTTCCGTTTCCACCGTTCCTTTAATAATTAATCCATTTATCTCAGTATTTAATGTTCCTGAATGTTTGATTGATTCAATACCAAAATTACTATCGGTTGGCTTTATTCCCATTTTTAGATGGTCTTCTTGTTCGTCAATTCCGTGTTTTATGAACGAACCTTTTGTTCCGTGAATAATGTATCTGGGTGTATCTTCACGTACTAATAAACTGGATTTTAGTGTAACTTTCAGTTTACCATAATCTAATTTTATATCAAAAGCATCGTCAATTTCAGAGTTTTCTCTTTGCGTAAAAGTTTGTCCCCAAACATTTTTCGGAACGCCAAAAAGAGCAATGGCTTGGTCAATAATGTGTGACCCTAAATCATAAATAATGCCACTTCCTGCACCAATAGTTTCTTTCCATTTCTTTGGATTCAAAACGGGTTTAAAACGGTTAAAATGAATCTCAAAACTATGAACTTCCCCTAAGAAATTACCATCAATTATTTTCTTAACCGTCATAAAATCTGAATCAAAACGTCGATTTTGAAAAACTGATAGAATTTTTCCTTGTTTTTGGGATAATAAAATCAATTCCTCGGCTTCTTCAACGGTGGCTGTAAAAGGTTTTTCTACCAGTGCATGTTTACCCGCCAATAATACCTGTTTTGCATAGTCAAAATGCGTGGCATTGGGCGAGCAAATACTGACTAAATCAATTTCAGAATCAGCCAAAACTTCGTCTAAACTTCGAGCAACTTCAACCGAAGGAAAATAATCTTTTGGATTTTGATTGTTAGAAACAATAGTTTTGAGTTTGAAATTTGGATTCGCTTCAAAAAAAGGGGCTTGTAAATATCTACCTGATAAACCAAAACCAATAAGAGCGACGTTGAGCATAATTTTTTTAGAATTTGTGGACTGTAACTTATTGCTAAAAGACGGTGGGCTTACAGTTTTA
>JAYUIP010000922.1:0-1318 GCA_043765945.1 Arcicella sp. | reverse complement strand
CTGGCACAAAGGTTTCATTGCCATGTTTAACTGAAAAAGACCTTAAAGATTTATATTTTGGCTTAGATAATAACGTAGATTGGATTGCCCTTTCATTTGTGCGTACTGCGGCTGATATTCACGATATTAAGAAAAGAATCAAAGATCACGGAAAGAATAACACGAAGGTTATTGCCAAAATTGAAACGCCTTTCGCCATTGAAAATTTGGATGAAATCATCGCTGCAACGGATGCAATCATGGTTGCTCGTGGAGATTTGGGTGTTGAGATTGACGGTGCAAGAGTTCCCCACCTACAGAAACTTATGGTTGAGAAATGTACGATGGCGGGCAAGCCAGTCATTGTGGCAACGCAAATGTTGGAATCAATGATTACGAACCCTGTGCCAACTCGTGCTGAGACTTCCGACGTTGCCAATGCCGTTTTGCAAGGAGCTTCTGCCACGATGTTGAGTGGTGAATCTGCCTCGGGTTCATATCCTCTGAAAGCCGTTGAAACGATGGCACATATTCAGGAAGTGGTGGAACAACAACAAAACGAAATCAAAATCATCAAGGGCGATGAGGCTTCAATTTACTTCAAAAATCACTCATTGAGTCACGGAGACTCTAAATTTGCCTTGAATGACCGTATGATTGCGGGAGCGTGTCGTTTGGCTCGTGATACAGAAGCGAAGGCTATTTTGTGTATAACCAACAGCGGTTACACAGCCTTCCGCTTATCTGCTCACCGTCCAAAAGCGGATTTATTTATTTTTACGTCCAACAAGACGGTTCAACACGAAATGGGTTTGTTGTGGGGAGCGAAAGTAATTTATTATGAATCAGAAGGAAATGACGTTGTTGCAACCGTAAAAGGCATGACTGACATCTTGAAAGCCAAAGGTTTATTGGCAGTTGGCGATACTTTTGTAACGACTTTGAGCGTACCAAATGATAAGAACTTGAAGACAAATACGGTTCAGTTGGGAGTGGTTGAGTAGAACGTTTATATATTGAAAAAGCCCTGTGAATTTGATTTCACAGGGCTTTTTTGATTATAATACAGAGAGACTTCCTAAAAATTCCGTTCCCCAGCCTCACGTTTCCCCAACATCACCGCACCAACCATTGCCACAAAGAAAAGCACAGAAATCAATTCAAAAGGAAGAACGTAATCACGATAAAGAATTTTTCCAAGTCCTTCAACCATCCCCGTTTGCGAGCTAAATGTTTGAGGAGAAACCACCTCTTTCAGATCCATTTTACGAGTTGCCGCTACTACGATTATCAATAAGGTTCCTCCTAAAATCGCTCCTGCCAATTTAGTCATTGTTGT
>JAYUIP010000921.1:0-1319 GCA_043765945.1 Arcicella sp. | reverse complement strand
AATCCGCAGGTTGCCAAAAAGGGGCAGGGTCGGCGGTGTGAATGATTACGGGAATGCCTAATTCGCCACATTTTGCCCAAATCGGGTCAATT
The DNA here is from genome assembly GCA_043765945.1 of Arcicella sp. Classification (GTDB taxonomy): domain Bacteria; phylum Bacteroidota; class Bacteroidia; order Cytophagales; family Spirosomataceae; genus Arcicella. Next base: position 1,227 of record JAYUIP010000921.1, on the reverse strand, counting down.
CGAGGGTCGTCAACGGGGACTAATTTATCTCTATCTTTCACACTAAAACCAAGGCTTTTATAAATCTTTAACCCTTTTGCTCCGTGGTTTTTAACGTCATCGGTAAGTTTGGCTAAGGCTTTTTCTGTCCAACCCACTTCGTCCATTTTCGAGAAATCTACGTTCGTAAAAATGGCAAAACGATTGGGGAAACTCTTTTGTGTAAGTTCGATTTGATTATAAAGTGTGGCATTACTTTTGGCTTCGTCACTCGCTCCGCCCCTACCGCTCAAATTGACCAAAAGCCCCATATTGAGTTTGTCCATACCCTCAACTAATTTCGCCACCTTCTCCTGACTATCCATTTCCCATTGGTGATTATGAACATCAATAAAAGGGAATTTGGAATGTTTGAGTGGATGTTGAAGCGTAATTAAAGTGGATTTTGGTTCGTATTCTTCAAAAGTAACCTTGCCATCATTATCTCCAATCTTAACATTTTGAGCGTGAAGGGATTGATTAAGTAAGGAGGTGAAAAGTAATGAATAAAACAGTGATTTTTTCATGAATGTAATATTAGTTTGTTGTGATAGTAAAGATAGGTAAGAATTAAATACCTGATTCAGTATTGAGGATTTCTTGTTAAATTTACGCTGTAATTAATGTAAACCACAAGCCAATGGAAGCCGTGAGTTTTGAGCAATTTGATGCCAATATTCTTCAAGAATTAGCTAAGATGAAAATGCCTTTTGGGATGTATAAAGGGCGTATTTTGTGCGATTTACCAGAACCCTATCTCGTCTGGTTTTATAATCAGGGCTTTCCAAAAGGGCGTTTGGGAATGCTTTTGGAGACTTTGTATGAGATAAAATTGAATGGATTGGAGTATTTGTTGAAGCCTTTGAAGGGGTGAATTACCCTAATAATCTCTTCAAAGATTCAGGGTCGGGCAATATGTTTTTCAGATGTTCGGGCAGTTGTTCACTCAATTGATAAACCGCCACACCCATCGGATTTGAGATTTTCTGAAACGCATATTCAACCGTTTTATCATTTTTCTCTGAACAAAGAATAATGCCAATCGCAGGGTTCTCATCTTCTAATTTTTCAGTATCATTCAGCACGTTCAAATAGAAATTTAACTGCCCCGCATCTTGCGGTCTGAACTTGCCTTTTTTGAGTTCAAAGGCAATCAAGCATTTCAATATTCTGTTGTAAAATAGCAAATCGACAAAGAATTCATCCTCA
>JAYUIP010000920.1:0-11340 GCA_043765945.1 Arcicella sp. | reverse complement strand
ATGTTGCCACGCACCGATGATGGAACGTCCAGAAAGATTTAATGAGATTTTGGAGAATTGGCTCGTGAAAACGCCAATTCACGTTGCGGAATTAGTTTGACAAATAAATTTGGATAATACATATAATTTGTTAATTTAGTATGGTGATTTGAGAAAGCTCAAGGCGTACACTCTAATATCTTTACCACTTTCATAAAAGAATAATATGCTCGCAAAAGACTTTATTAATCCGATGTTACCTATCTTGAAATCCACCGACACTGTTGGAAAGGCGATAGATTTAATGGAAGAATACCGAATTGGACAGTTGCCAATTGTTAATGAACTGGAATACAGAGGTTTAATAAATCAAGATATTCTTATTGAAGTGGATGAAGATTTGCCCTTATTGGCTCTTCAACCTGAATTTGGGGAAGTGGCTGTCTCTGAAAACCAGCACGTTTTGGAAATATTAGCGGTAACTCAAAAGCATGACTTGCAAGCAATTGTAGTTTTAGATGAAGACCAGAAGTTCACTGGCACAATTAGCGTAAACGAATTACTAAACCAGTTTTCAAAGAATTTAGGCACTCAAGAATTAGGAGCTGTTTTAGAAATTTCGGTAGAAAATAGAAGCTATTCTTTGGCAGAAATTAGTCGCTTAATTGAATCTAATAATACAAAAATCATTAGTTCATACTATACAAGTGGCTCATTTTCAGAAGATTCTAAAGATATTCTCACTTTAAAACTAAACCGACAAGATATTACTACAGTTTTGGCAACTTTAGCAAGGTATGAATATGATGTTGTCGGAGCCTATAATTTTGAAGCCGTCGAAGCCCCAGATCGTGAACGATATGATTTATTGATGAAGTACTTAGAAATGTAGAAAATTTATAAAGCCATAAAAAACCTCTCAAATTTGATTTGAGAGGTTTTTTTATAGATGAAAGAAAATTATTAATTTTTCTTTGGGGCACCAGTTGCAGGCGTTGTTGTTGCTGGTGTTGCCGTTGGTGGAGCTAAAACCTTTGGCGTAATTCCCATACGCTTTAAAATTAAATCCGAAATATTAGCATCATCTGGTGCGTGCAAAACGATTGGTGTTGTTCCTTGTCCAGCATCATAGTTGAACACAAAAGCATAACCATTTTCCTTTGCCGCAGCGTGCATATTCTCTTCTACTTTCTTCAACAAAGGTTGCAACAATTGTGCTTGCTTCTTTTGCAATGAAGTAGATGAATTCTGACGAAACTCTTCAATTGAGCCTTGTAATCCTTGCAATTCTTTTTCTCTGTCAGCCTTGATAACGTCTGCCATTGTTGCTCCGTTTTTCTCATAGTCAGCCAATTTTGCTTGAAAATCTTTCACTTTCGACTGATACATATTGTCGTACTGAGTCTTTGTAGCCGTCAATTCTGTCTCTACTTGTTTTGCTTCGGGCATTTGGGCTAAGATGTAGTCTAAGCTAATGTAACCGATTTTTTGTTGTGCATTAACATTAGCAGTAGCCAATGATATGAATGCGAAAAGGGCAATTAAAAATTTGTTTCTCATTTTTTTATTATTCTGGTTGATTTTACTCTTTTTTAGGTACTGTTGTGTTTTTTCTATTAGACTTTGGTTGTTCTACCACGTCACTTTCTTTTGGAGTTGCTGATTTAGCCGATTTACCTTTGCTTGGTTTTACTTCTGCCTCAACTTCTTCATTATCTTCACTCGTTTTGGCTTCGTTTTCTTCTCTTTCTTTTTCCTTTAATTGGTCAGGCGAGATGCCTAATTCTTCCAAAATATAATCCGTGTAATCATGAATAGGATTGGTGTAAAGCATTGTCAAACCGTCGGATGATTTATCGAATAAAAAATCTAATCTTTTTGATTTTGCAATTTTTTCAACGGCTCTTGCCACTTCATCCAAGACAGGTTTCATAATGTCTTGTTTCTTTTTCAATAAATCTCCGTTGTAACCAAACACTTTATTTTGGAGGTCTTTTGCTTCTTTTTCTTTGTCAGTAATCGCTCTGAGACGTTGTTGCTTCATCTCTTCCGTCAAAAGGATTTCTTCTGAACGAAAGGCTTTTTCTAATTTTGTTACTTCATCATTTTTATCAGATACTTCCTTAATCCATTTGGTTGTAAGTTTCTCAATTTCTGCCTGTGCATTTGTGTATTCAGGCATTCTTGAAGTGATGTATTCAGTATCGATGTATCCAAATTTTTGAGCATTCAAATTAAGCGTTGCACAAAAGAAAGGCAAAATTAGTAAAAATATCTTCTTATTCATGGCTTTAATAGTTTAAAGTTTAATCAAATACGTTTTAAACCCTAATTATGGTTTCGATTCATTAACGCACTCAGAACTTTCATATTGCAATGCGTTAATCTTTAACAAAATATTAACAATGTGCAATGATGAACGGGAATAACCTGATAGATTTATATAATGGGTGAATACTTACTAAGTGCAATATTATATCATTCAATCATTCATTGGATTAACGTATCTGCTGTCCAATTGAGAAAGTGAAAGCCTGACGACCTCCATCTCCAATTCCTGGAATTTTATCGAATGCAAAACCATAATCAATTCCAATCATACCGAAAGCTGGCATAAATATTCTTGCACCCACACCCGCTGATTTATACAATTTAAAAGGATTATAATCTGTATAGTTAGCAAAATTGTTGCCACCTTCGGCAAAACCCAAAAGGAAAATTGTTGCCGATGGATTTAAGGATACGGGGTAACGAATCTCCATGACAAATTTATTGTATGCAACACCACTGGATGGAACTGATTTTCCTCCTTCATTTCTTTGCGGCAGTGATCCTTGTGAGCCTAAAACCCTGTCTTTATAACCTCTCAACGCAACAATATCACGACTAATAACGTTAAATCCTGTTTGCATTCCTGAACCACCTAAATCAAAACGCTCAAAACTGGTAATATCTTTATTTGGACTATATGAACCTAAGAATCCTAAGTGTGTTCTCATGTGGAAAACCAATTTACTGGTAATCGGGGTAAACCATGAGGCATCAAACATCCATTTGTGGTATTCAATTAAGTTATCATTGTTTCCGCCAAACAATGAATATGGAGGTGTTAATGATGCTGTTAATGAAAAACTTGATCCTGAACGGGGGAAGGTTGGATTATCAATACTATTTCTTGAAAAATTAGTTACAAATGATGCTGAAACGGATTGTCCTTCTGGGTAACCGTAATAAGGAAGATTTTTCACATCAATCAACTGAAATGATAATGAATTACTCAAAGAGAAATAATCATCGGGCCACTTTAAACGCTTTCCCAAACTGAATGATAAAGATGTGCTGTTAAAATGGGCATCCGCTTGGGCTTGTGAAGCACTGTCGGAAGTTGTGGCAGGGAATCCGCCACCAAATTGTCCGCCACCAAATTGTCCACCACCAAACTGTCCGCCACCAAACTGTCCGCCACCGAATTGTCCGCCACCAAATCCTCCTTGATTACCACTTAGAAATTGTTGTTGTTGAATTTTAAATGGATACGAAATACTACGACTCAACGTAATTGAGAATGAATTTGGTTTTTTACCACCTAACCACGGTTCAGTGAATGATAATGAATAGTTTTGAAATGATGAACCATTTGCTTGAAAACGAACGGATAATTTCTGTCCATCGCCAGCAGGAAGGGGTTTCCAAGCACTCAAATTAGTAATATTTCGAGCAGAAAAGTTATTGAAAGTTACGCCCAAGGTTCCCACAAAGCCAATATATCCACCCCAACCACCTGATAATTCAATTTGGTCAGAAGGTTTCTCTTCTACATTATATTCAATATCAACCGTTCCGTCTGACTTTGGAATTGGATTTGGTGAAATTTTTTCAGGGTTAAAATAACCTATCGTTGAGAGTTCACGAACGGTACGAATAATGGCGGATTTACTGAATTTTTGCCCTGGTAGCGTTCTAATTTCACGCATAACCACGTGGTCAGAAGTTTTTGTGTTTCCGTTAAGAATTACTTTATTAATGGTTGCTTGTTTTCCTTCGGTAATTCTGAAAGTAATATCAATTGAATCTCCTAAAACGGCTGTTTCAACGGGTTCGCACTGATAAAACAAATATCCATTATCCATATATACTGAACTTACGTCTTCTTGTGGCTTTCCGTTCAAGCGTTTTTCTAAGTCCTCAACGTTGTAAACATCGCCTTTTTTAATGGCTAAAATTTCGGATAAAACACTATCAGGATAAATATAATTACCTTCCCAGTAAATATTACGGTAATGGTATTGTTTACCTTCTTCAATCTTCATCAAGATTTTGACGTATTTTTCGCCATCTTTGTAAACAGAATCCATCAAAATCTGAGCGTCACGGTATCCTTTTTTGTTGAAGAATTCCACTAATTTTACTTTATCTTCTTCAAATTTCTTAGGGATATATTTTGAAGGACTGAAAATTCTATAAAAGGCTTTTTGTTTTGTATTTTTTAGTTTCTTCCGAACTGTTCTTTCTGATAATTCTGTAACCCCGTCAAAGATAATTTCTGAAATTTTCACTTTGTTCCCTTTCACAATGTCAATCTTCATCGTGGCATTATTTCCCCGAGCTGAATCAGTTTTTTCTGCTATTTTAATACCAACATTCAAATAACCTTTATCTTGATAAAATTTACGAATTGCTAAATCAATGTTTTTCTTTACCGTTGCCGTTACAATTTTACCCTTGTACGCTTTTACTTTATCATTCAAAGTCTCTTGTTCTCCTTTTTTAATGCCTGTATATTGCAATTTAAAAAGTCGTGGGCGTTCTTTGATTACCATATTCAACCAGATTTTATCTCCTTCGATTTTAGTGGCATCAATTTCAACTTCTTCTAAAATTCCTTGACCCATCAATTTCTTAATGGCAGAAGTCACTGCATCTCCTGGCACTTTGATTCTATCACCCACACGAAGACCCGATAAAGAAATCATTGAATTTGCATCGTAATACTTTGATCCTGCGGTGGTTATCTCCGCAATTTCATATTCCTTTGGTTCGGCATAATTCAATTCTACGGAACTTGGGGCAATAACTGCACGCTGTCCCAAAGCTCCACGCAACTGGGCTTGCGAGAAAATAGATAGTAATAATAAGGGAAGTAGTAAAATATATTTTTTCATTTTATTGTTAGCTCTTTCTTTCTAATTAGAGCTTTTGTTTCGTGTTATTAGTATTTTAACATAAAGTAGTTTTCAATTAACAATTTTCAAGTAAAAAAATAAGTGCAATTAGTTAAGTGCTTGTCCTTTACTTGTACATTGAAAACGGGATGCCGTCCAATCCAGCATTGAACATTGAGAATAAAATTTTCACTTTTTCAATTGTTCAGAAGTCTTTCCAAATCTCCGTTCACGGTCTTGATAATCAAAAATAGCTTCGTGGAGGTGTTCTCTTCGGAAATCGGGCCAGAATAAATCTTCAAAAATAAATAATTCTGAATAAGCTAACTGCCAAAGCATAAAATTGCTAATCCTGTGGTCGCCGCCCGTTCTAATCATCAAATCTGGATTTGGGATTCCTTTGGTATCTAATGAATTTTCAAAAAGTTCTTCATTAATGTCTTCTACGGAAATTTCACCTTTTTGGACTTGCTCAATCAAATTTTTGGTTGTGTTGACGATATCCCACTTTCCACTGTAAGATAAAGCCAAGATAACGGTTAAACCCGTATTGTTCTTTGTGGCATCAATGGCACTTTTTAATTCCTTTTGTGAACTGTTGGGTAAAGTATTTGTGGCTCCAATAGTGTCTAAACGCACATTGTTCTTTTGCATCGTTGATAATTCGTCTTTGATGGTTTTCACTAAAAGTATCATCAAAGCATCAACTTCCGCTTTCGGACGGTTCCAGTTTTCGGTTGAAAAGGCGTATAAAGTCAAATATTTAACGCCTAATTCTCCGCAACCCTCAATCACTTCCGTAACGGCTTTCAAAGCATTTCTATGTCCGAAAACTCTATCAACAAAACCTTGTTGTTTTGCCCAACGTCCGTTCCCGTCCATAATAACGGCAATGTGTTTTGGTAGATTGTTTTGGTCTAATTGTTCCTTCACTGATTTAACACAATTTAACAGAATGGTTTTTTATGGTATGTCATTTCGCTTACTTCACACAAATGTTATCCTTTACAGAAGTAAAAATTGCTAATTACATTTTGCTAATGGTAAATTTAATAATTACTTAATTTTCAAGTTAAACAATTAGAGATCAAATGATTAACTAAATAATTATGGAGTGAATTGATTTGAATATATTACCTTTTAAATCAAAAAAAAATCACTATACAAATTTACGGAATAATGAGATAGGATAAAAGGAGGAAGAGAATTAGGAACTGGATTTGTTATTTATAGTGGTATTCTTTATATTCTCAAAGGACTGATGGCATGACTTTGAGTCATGCCATCAGTCCTACCGCATTAAAAGACTAAAACCTCATTTCGGACAAATAATTCGAATAAATTTATACGTAATTCCTAACGAAGTGTAATAATACATATCGCCACGAGAATAATCGTTTTGAATATTTCGGGGTAAAGCGGGATTGTCACCACCTAAATTATCCAAATAGTCTGTGAAGGTTTTGCGAGTGCCAAATTCAAGGTTCAAATCCCACGGACCCGTTAAGTTGTACTTAATTCCAATACCAAAAGGAATGACAATTCCTGCTTGTTTGTAGTCAGAAATGGGGGTGTCTCGGGGCGAAAAACTCATAAAAGCCACGCCACCAAACACATACGGCGACCAATCTTTGTGCATTCTACTGTATTGATAACTGAAAAAATTGTATTCGGTAATCAAACTGATTTCTCTAATGTTAGTTTTAAAAGTCTGTCCTCGCAACTTATTGAATGAATCACTAACGTCGTTATCATTGGCATAAATTGACCCTAAGTTCGCTCCCAAACGGAAAGTAATGTCTTTTTTGAGATTATAACGAAGCAGAATATGCCCGCCTAATTGAGCAAAAGTTGGGTGAAAATCAGGAGAAATATCGCCTTTATAATTCATAGCTCCTAATCCTCCGCCAATCTCAATTTTCTGAGACAAAGCATTGATACTTAGCAACATAAAAAAAAAGAGAAGAGCGTTTTTAATTAATTTCATACGTATAAAAAAAGTCAGGTGAATAAGTTAATTAGTGAAATCAGTTGGCGGTAGGCAGTAATAATTCACTATATTAACTGCCTACTGCCAACTGAATTACTACATACTTAAATCCTGACTATTATAATTTATTTAAAAATTTCTTAACGAGCCACTGGACATCTAATTTTTCCAGGAATATGATAAATCAATTTGAAAGTTGTTAACATATAGCTGTCATTATATTTTGGATTGCCACGTTGGTCAGATTTATCCGAAAAGCCTTGCACAGATGTTACCACCGTGAATGGGTCTAAACCCGAAGTTGGGTCATACAATCCTTGACTTTCCAAATATTTAGAAACCCCAGCGGTGCGATCAATACCACGATTAGCGGCAAATTTTTCTAAGGTTCTATTGCCCATATCACGTGCTAATGGACTTTGTCCAAGCAATTCAGTTGGGTCGGCATAATTTCCTCCTGCATCATCCAGATAATCAGTTAAAGTATAACGGAAGCCCGCTTCAAATCCTAAATCCCAACTTGAATTTAACTTATAACGGACCCCAAAACCGATTGGAAAGGAAACACTGATTAAAGAGTAAGGCTTTGCATAACTTGGTAAACCTTGTCCTTCTGTATTTAAGGGCTGCAAACGAACCCAATCTCTACTCTGATAAACGCTACTATCTGGACGAGCGACGGGGTCATGGGCAAAAACTGCAATTCCGCCAAAAATATAAGGAATTATTTGCTCTCTGCGTAAGTAACTGCGTTCTGTACGTACTAAGTCATATTGACCAACGATAGAAAGTTCTTTTACGTCATTACGAAAATGAAGATTTCGCATAAAATTAGCTTCATAACCAGTAACACCATCCATGTAACTATCATCGCCAGAAAGTCTTGCCCAAGTTAGTCCAAAACGAACGCCAAAGGAAGGTGAAATCTGTCGAGTGAAATTAAAATTAGCATTCCAACGAATTCCGTTGAAGGTTGATTGGATAATTCTACCGTAGGGCGATAAATCTCCGTAATAACTGGAAGTTCCAAAACCCAAGCTTACGGTTGAGGTTGGTTCAAAAATGCGATTTTTACGTGGTTTTTCTTTACTCCCAAAGAGGTTTGAAAACTTGAACTGTGCTACAACTGACTGCGAACTTAGAGTAGCAATCAACAATAAAATCAGTAATGGGGTATGTTTTTTCATATTTATATTGAATCGAAAATTTCGACAAAGATACCTTTTTGCAATACATTAAGTTTTTAACGTAAAAAAAAGATGTTTGTTATCTTGAGTAAATAGTTTTTTTACATCGAAAATAATGCCAATTCTTTTAGGGATTTGGTAATTAGGTAATTAGGGATTGGGGAATTAGGGGATTGGGCAGTTGAAGGCAAATGACTTTTTACATAATAAATTTAAAATAATTGTCTTTTATTAAATTCTCAATTCCTAATCACCAGTTACCCAATCCCTAATCACCCAATCCCTAATTCCCTAAATCTTAAATTATGTTAAAAATCATGAAACCTTTGCACCTTAGCATTAGTTTTTACGTTAAATTAGCATTGGGAATAATCACAATTTTTTAATTTAAAAATAGATACATAACATGGAAATCAAAAGTAATTTAAAAACCCTTGCGATTGTCGGAGCGTTGAGTAGTGCAACCACGCTCGGAGCTTATAAATTGTTCTTGGAGAAATCGCCTTCGGATACTGTCTTTACTACAACGCCTTCTGCATTTACTCGTTTGGTTTCAAACGTAGCACCTTCTGCCCCAGGTAATCCAGGTGATTTTACGTATGCAGCGGAAAAAGCAACGCCTGCGGTTGTACACATTACTACCAAAATGTCTCGTAATGTTAGTCGTCAAGGGCAAATGGTAGATCCTTTTGAAGATTTTTTTGGTGGTAATCCTTTCGGTGGTGGCAATCCTCATCGTCAGCAACCTGAGTCACAAGAAGCATCGGGTTCGGGCGTTATTATTAGTGCGGATGGATATATTGTAACCAATAATCATGTGGTGCAAGATGCAGATGAAGTGTCGGTTATTTTGAATGATAAGCGTTCATATAAAGCGAAAGTTATTAGCACAGATCCATCAACCGATATTGCGGTTATTCAAGTAAAGGCAAATAATTTACCTTTCTTAGATTTTGGCGATTCGGATGCCATCAGAGTCGGTGAATGGGTTTTGGCAGTGGGTAATCCTTTTAATTTGGAATCAACTGTAACGGCAGGAATTGTTTCGGCGAAAGGTCGTCAGAATATTATTGACCGTGATAAAGATGTGAATCCTTTGGAGTCATTCATTCAAACTGATGCAGCGGTTAATCCAGGAAATTCGGGTGGAGCTTTGGTGAATTTGAAAGGGGAATTAATCGGAATAAACACCGCAATTTATAGCCGTACGGGTCAATTTGCAGGATATTCATTTGCCGTTCCCGTTGGAATTGTGAAAAAAGTTGCCGCAGATTTAATTAAATACGGTAATGTTCAACGGGGTTATTTAGGCGTAAATATCAGCGAAGTAAATAGCAAAATGGTTGAGGAAAAGGGTTTAAAAGTGAACGACGGAGTATATGTAGGAGCTTTCCCAAGTGGGAGTGCTGCACAATCTGCGGGTTTGAAAGTGAATGATGTTATCGTTAAAATTGATGGTGTCACAACGGGTTCTCAATCAAAGCTGATGGAATTAGTAGGTCGTAAGCGTCCAGGTGAAACGGTTGTTGTAACGGTGAATCGTGATGGTGAGATTAAAGATTTTAATGTCGTTTTAAAGAATAAAGACGGCAACACAAACATTGTGAAAGGAGAAACCTCAAGTAATGTAACAAGCGAATATTTAGGAGCTAAGTTGTCAAATTTATCAGAAAGTGATAAAGCAAAATATAAACTTTCAGGAGGTGCAAAAATTACAGAAGTTGATCCAAATGGACGTTTAGGTTATCAAGGTTTTGAAAAAGGTTTTGTTATTTCAAAAATTGACGAAAAACCAGTTTCTGATGCCAAAGAGGTTGCTGAAATGTTAGCAAATCGTAAAGGACGAGTGAAAATTGAAGGAATTGATATGGACGGCACTCGAGTGATAATGGTGCTATGAATTATTTAAAGTTTTTAATAGGTCTATGTTTTGAAAAAACATAGACCTATTTTTTTGATAAAATACTATTTTAAAAGTTCTTTATCTACCAAATACAGCCATTCTTCCTCCAAATTTATATCGGGCATTGCAGTATTCGCTCTCTGATACCAATAGTTCGCATTCCAATTATCAGCCTCTTTTCTGTGTAAATATGCGTGAAGGCGATCGTAAGATTGTACTCCTTCCTGTGTTTGAGCAATGTTATGGGCAGATTCCCAATTTCCTTTTGCATCATGCCACAAGGCTTCGAGTATTTCTGAAATCCCTTTTGGAGGAGCCGTTATTTCGAGTGATTGTTTAAATTCTAAAAAAGTCATTTGCACAGTTTTATCTGCAAATTTAAGAAATTTAACGTTAAATAATTTATCCCTATACCCTTGATTAAGAAGATGTTGCGATTACGAACAAAATTTATAAATTGCAATAATTAAACTGCTTAGGAATGGGTAAACAATAAGTTGTAATGGTTAGTATGAATTATTTTATTAATGGTTTGAGCGTAATTTGAAGGTAATGGCATCGCTATTGCCCTCAAATTACGCTCGAATCATCAACAAAACAAACTTAGAAACCGTTATAAATTATTGTTTACACGTTCCTTAATACATAAAAGTAATGAAAAAATATGTCCTCTTTTTACCATTTCTATTAATTTTCATGCAATGTTAAGGAATTTAGAACTTTGGAATTCTTTGAAAACAAAGTAATTTGTTCCAGCTTGCGATATAATCATGTAAATTACGACCAGAATTGTTATTATCTGATTACTCCCAAACCAGCTCTCCATTTGAAAAATCAAGGCAAATCCAAAGATATTTTTTAATAGTTCCCACCAAATAGTTTTTGGATTTCTATCCATTAATTCAGAATAAGCATAGATACTTAACATTAAAAAAGCCCCATAAACAAACATATTTGATACGCCAATCTTTGCAATATTTCCATAAAAAAACAGGAGCAAGCCAAAAGTTGATAAAAATTGAAACCAAGTCCATATAATTAAACTGTTAGTTGTCAATGGATTATATTTTTCAAAGTTATAGGGATTCATAATTTTGTTATGAATTGGATATTGATCAA
>JAYUIP010000919.1:0-4028 GCA_043765945.1 Arcicella sp. | reverse complement strand
ACCGTATAATATCCCAAAGCCTTAACCTCTATTCTACTTTGTCCCAAGCTAATCTTGGATAATGAAAATTTCCCCAAAGAATCAGTCAAGCAAGCAATACCCGAACCGATTATTTGAACGCTTGCATTTGAAACTTTCTGCCCTTTTTCATCAATAACTTTTCCTTGTATCGTTCCAATCTGAGCATTTATTGCCAATGGGAAAATTAGGAAAATAGTTATTCTTATAAGTTTAAGCATTTCATAGTTTTCATTTATGCAACAATGATGCAAATATAGTAATTGATTTTTAATATGCAACAATATTGCATATTAAATTTTTGTAAATGAGTTTTAAACTGTTATCAATGAGGTTGATATAAAATTGGAGAGACACTTTACGTTAGAAGAGAATGAATTAAAATATCAGTAAAAACTCCTTCCTTTCATTAATCAATTTCCTAACCTTCCGTAACCGAATGCAATTAGCTTCAAAAAGTCGGCATAAAATTTGTGAAATAATGAGAAGCACAATCATGTTTTTTATTTATTCTGTAAATCAGGTATAACTTGTGAAACGATTTATTTTACCACTAATCATCTTATTCTCATTTCCTCTAAACGCCCAAGATCTTAATCTTCAAGGGTTTAGCCCCAATTATTATCAAACTGGAAACTTTTATAAAGGATTTGGCTACAACCTAAATCTCTCTTCTATTTCATCACTGACTGAAAAAGTAGGCAATAAAGAGTTTGCCAGTGGTCAGCTGCATTTTGTTGCTCAGGCATTACTCATCCAAAAATTCAACCATCATTTTACCGCTGGTTTGGGCTATGGTTACGGAGTTCATAATATTTTCGGGTTGAAGGAAACAGAAAATCGTTATTTGGGTCAAGTGAGTTGTTTACACAATGTCAGAAAAGTTGTCCTAAATCACCGAGTAAGGTTTGAGTATCGAATGCCTACCAATCTCAAAACGAACGTTACTGATGATGCCTCCATTTTAAGGTATCAAACCTACGTAACACTTCCATTTTATAACCCCAAAGAAACCAAAAAGGGATTTTATTTGTCGGCATCCAATGAAATATTTTGGTATTTGGAAGGAGCAAACAATGGACCCGTGAGTTCAAAGAACGGCACTTTTGGAGAAACGGGTTGTTCAGAAGATTGGGTTCATTTGGCGGGAGGGTATAACCTGGGCAAAACACGGGTAGAATTAGGGTATTGTTATCAAGCCTTAGTTCGGAACAAGCAATTAGAAATCCGTAATCTCAATTTATTGCAAGTCAATTTATATATTAATCTGAACTGGAACGATTTACAATCTTGGTGGTATTTGTAGGAGTTGATTTTTTAAAATTAACTTAAACTATGTGGCTTAGACCGCACAAAATTTCTTATAAAACAAAGTTTTTTTCCACAATTCTGGATTTTATCTACTAACAAATTTATTCCAAAATAGATTAGATTGGAATGCTTGTTAATCTAAAATAGTATTAATTATCTGGTCATTTTAAGACTATTATTAATATTTCCGATTTCCAAGTACTCAAAAAATATTTCCAATAAACAGGAATTAAATTATATTTTTTCATTAATTTGGAAATTGTTTATAATTATATTTACTTTGTTACAGCAACTTAACTCGTCAATCTTGAAAAATAATCACTTCAAAATCGACGAGTTTTTTGTGTTTTTTAACAATTGTTAATCAAAACTATGAAGATTAAATTTTACTATTTACTATTTTCCATTTTATGCACATCCTTACTATCACAAGCACAAGAAGGTCCGCTAAAAGGAAAAATAGTTGATGCTTTCAACGCCCCACTCATGGGAGCTTCCGTACAGTTGAAGGGGGCAAAAAATGCTACGATTACGAATCAACAAGGAGAATTTTCTTTAAAAAGTGATGTAAAGTTCCCAATTACTTTAAAGGTCAGTTCCGTTGGATTTACTACGAGAGAATATATCGTAAAATCACAGGAATCCGTTGTGATTAATCTACAAGAATCTACTCATGAGTTAGATGAAGTAGTCGTGTCAAATGGATATACGGTTCAGAAAAAAACCGAATTCTCAGGCTCAGTCTCCGCAATTTCCGCTAAACAATTACAGAATCGACCCGCCACCAGTTTTGACCAGTTATTGGGTGGACAAGCGACGGGAATTGATATTATCCAACCTTCGAGTATTTTGAATAGTACGCCCGTGATGCGAATTAGGGGCATAAATACCATTACTTCGGGGCTTTTTCCCTTGGTTGTTATGGACGGTGTTACCGTTTTTGTGGGGGCAATCGGTGGGTTGATTGGAAATAATCCTTTGGCGGATATTAATCCAAACGATATACAATCCATTGACGTACTGAAAGATGCTTCGGCTGCATCCATTTATGGTTCACGTGCTGCAAACGGGGTTATGATTATTACCACCAAAAAAGGTAGAAATGGTAAACCAAAAATAAATTATGACACTTGGGTAAGTAAAGCAACTCCCTACAATCTTCCAGAGCTTTTGGGGGCAGAAGATTACGTAACGATAAAAAATGAAGCCCTGCGAAATGCAGGGAAAGCGGAAGGTTTTTTCTTAGCTAAAAATGCAGATGGAAGTACTGTAAATACGAATTGGTATGATGTTGCATTTCGCCCTGGCATTTCTCACAATCATAATGTCAGTGTCTCGGGAGCCAATGATGTAACCAATTATTACTTTTCGGTGGGTTATACCAATCAAAATAGTTTTATCAAAAATAACACTTTCGAGCGTTACGTTACCCGCTTGAATATCAATCAACAATTAAACAAATCAGTAAACGTTGGTGCAAATGTGATGTACAGTAACGGTAAAAATATTGGACCCAATACGGGAGCCGTTGCCAGTAATTCAATGTCTTCATCCGCCTATAACACGAACTACATTACCAATGAGCCGCTTGCACGCATGACTTACGTGTTGCCCCCAAATGTGCCTGTTTATAGACCTGATGGCACTTTTTCTATTCAAAATGGTAACAGTGTGGGATACGGTGCCAATGTTCCAGCCACCGTTGGAACGATTAATGCGTATAATCTGGCATTGGTTCAATCACAGGATTTGAGTTCGTCTGAAAATAATACTTTGTTGGGAAATATTTTTGGAGAATTTACGGTATTGAAAAATCTAAAATTTAGAACCAGCTATGGAATTAATAATTTACAAGTAACCAATAAATCATTTTTGAATCCAATTCACGGGGGTGGAGCGGCTTCAAATGGCGTTGCTACTAATACATTTACTAAATTTCTGAGAACCGATTGGGTCAATACCTTGACCAGTAATGTAAGTTTCAATGGCGTTCACAATTTCAATATCTTGTTGGGTCACGAGCAAATTAAAACCATTATGGACGGTTGGGGAGCATCACAAACCAATCTAACTGACCCCACTTACACCAATTTTCAAGGTGGATTCGTAAACATTGCTCCTGCGGGTAATGTATTTTCTGAAAACGCTCTACTATCTTATTTTTCAAACCTTACGTATGACTACCAAAAAAAATATTTTCTGAGTATAAACCTCCGTAGAGATGGGCTATCCGCCCTAACGGAAGGCAATAAATTTGGAAATTTTGGTGGTGGTTCCGTTGGTTGGAATATCCATGAAGAAAGCTTTTTTAAAAGTTCTAAAATATTAAAAATCTTTCAAAACCTAAAATTTAGAGGAAGTTACGGGATTGTAGGAAATAGCGAAATTGGCGATTATCCAGCCATTGGAACGTATAATTCTTTTACCTACGGCGGTGTTCCAACCTTAGCATATTCGCAAACTGCCAATCCAAATTTACAGTGGGAAACCTCAAAAAAATTAGATTTAGGATTCAATTTTACGTTATTTAATGATCGTTTAAGTGTTGAATTTGATTACTATAACAATGCTGTTGATGGATTAATCTTGAAAGCACCAGCCTCTTTATCGGCAGGAATTCCTGGCAACTATATCAATACCAATGTTGGGAATCTCTACAACAGAGGTTTTGAAATAGCGATGAACGCCATCGTTGCGAA
>JAYUIP010000918.1:0-4029 GCA_043765945.1 Arcicella sp. | reverse complement strand
GGGCAGCAAATATCATTGATGCAAACGTAACGGCACATTTGAAAACCTTTGATATGACGGATGATATCTCCCTAAAAATACAACCAAGTTTCAGTAGTCCCGAAATCATGGAACCCGTTTTTGGGGCAAAATTAATTTTAGGATTTAAGTAGTTATTAGTTATCAATTATTTGTTATTAGAATTAATTTAGATTGGATTTTCCATCGTTTGCTAATAACCAGTAGCCAATAACTAATTTCCAATAACCAATAACCAAACATGAACATAGTATTACTCGGTTACGGCAAAATGGGTAAAGTTATTGAGAAAGTCGCAGTGAGTCGAGGTCATGACATTGTTGCCCGTATTGACGTTGATAATCGTCAAGAATTTGAAAAACTAACCGCTTCACAAGTAGATGCCGTTATTGAATTTAGTCACCCTTCCTCCGCATTTCAAAACGTAAAATCTTGTCTTGAAAAGAACCTACCCGTAGTTTGTGGAACAACGGGTTGGCTCGAAAACAAACCCGAAATTGAGGCATTGGTAATTGAAAAAGGGGGAGCATTCTTTTGGTCTTCCAACTATTCAATTGGTGTGAATCTTTTTTTTGAATTAAATAAAACCTTAGCCAAATTGATGAACCCCCAGAAACAATACAGCGTTTCTACTACGGAAATCCATCATACCGAAAAGAAAGATGCTCCTTCTGGAACGGCAATTACTTTGGCAGAAGGCATCATTCAGAATTTGGAAGGGAAAACTCAATGGGTAAGTAATGAGATTCCAGAGCAAAATGAAGTAGCGATTTGGTCGGCTCGTGAAGGAAAAGTACCAGGAACTCATATCGTAAAATACATTTCGGATATTGATCAAATTGAAATTTCGCACGTTGCCCATGGGAGGGAGGGTTTTGCTCTTGGTGCTGTGATTGCGGCAGAATGGATTTTTGGGAAAAAAGGAGTATTTGGGATGAAAGAATTGCTGAGTATTGTGTAATTGTCAAACGATTTTCTGTAATTATAAAATTATATTTCGACTAATGGATCGTACATAGATTTTAAGGTTGAGCTTCTCCGAAGCTAACTTTATTCTCATGATTTTTTTCTACAAAGGTTGTACTTCTCCGAAGTAGGGCAATGTTAAATATCACTTCGGAGAAGTACAACCTTTGTAGAAAGTATATCAAATAAGTAAGATCAGCTTCGGAGAAGCTCAACCTTAATACCATTGTAATATTAGTAACCAACAAACAAAAATCAAAAAGTAATAATAATCATTCCGCAACAGTAAAAGCATTTTTACATTAAAATTAAGTTTTCTAAGTAAAATATGTTTCAAATAGATTGCAAATATTAAAATGTCAGAAAAAACACAGCCAGTTCAAAAATCCGCCTTTCGTGAGTGGATAGATTCAATCGTTTTTGCGGTAGTTGCCGCCACATTAATTCGTTTCTTCTTTTTTGAAGCCTATACCATTCCAACGCCTTCGATGGAAAGTTCTTTAATGGTAGGAGATTTTTTATTTGTCAGTAAAATGCACTATGGAGTTCGTACCCCAAAAACGCCCTTGCAAGTGCCTTTAACGCATCAAAAAATTTGGGGAACAGATTTGCCGTCTTATTCAACGCTCTTAGATTTACCCATTAAGCGTTTGCCAGGCTTTTCAGAAGTTAAACAAGGTGATGCCGTAGTTTTCAATGTGCCAAATTTCAGTGAGGATGGAAATGCCCCAGTTGATTTAAGAACCTATTACATTAAACGTTGTATAGGAACACCTGGAAATACTTTGGAAATTCGTAATGCACAGGTGTACATCAACGGAAAAGAAATGGTAAATCCTCCAAGAATGCAACATAAATATTTACTATATGCAAAGCAAGATTTGCAATTATTAAGTGAAGAAGAAGATGCTGTTTTTAAGGAAATGGGGATTACTAATGGATACGATGCAACGGGTGGTCCAAATGAGAATTTTACAATTCCTCAATATGAAGATGAGTTTAAAAACATTGATACTACTAAAAAAAGCAAGTTTATCTATGTAATTAATACTTCACAGGCTAATGTAGAGATTCTTAAAAAGAAATCTTGGGTAGAAGATATAAGCATGGTAATCATGCCGAGAAATACAAGAGAGCAAGGAGATAGAACTAATGATATTAATTCTTTGCCTTTGTCTGGGAATTCGTATTTATGGAATAGAGATAATTATGGTCCACTTTTAATCCCAAAAGAAGGTTCAACCATTCAATTAGATTCAGTTAATGTTGATAAATATAAGTATGTTATCAAATATTACGAGGGCAATAAAGATGTAGTAATTGAGGGTCATACCATCAAAATTGATGGAAAAATCATTAAGTCATATACTTTCAAGCAAGATTATTACTTTATGATGGGTGATAATCGTCATCATTCTGCCGATTCACGGTATTGGGGATTTGTACCTGCCGACCACGTGGTTGGAAAAGCGGTTTTCGTATGGATGTCACTTGACCCAAATAAATCATGGTTTTCAAAAATAAGATGGAGTCGATTATTTAGGTTTGTGGAATAGAAGCCCCTTAACCCCCAGAGGGGGAATTGAGGACTCCAAGTTTTACTAAAAAGCCCCTTGTTCAAAATAGAGCAAGGGGCTTTTGTCGTCAAATATTCCCCCTCTGGGGGTTAGGGGGCTTCTTTCTACTCAACATAAAGCACCAACCCTTTCAAATAACTCCCTTCTGGATGAAAGAAATTTACGGGATGGTCGGCGGGTTGGGTGAGGTGATGCAATACTTTCACTTGCTTACCCGCTTCCAAAGCCGCTGCCACAATAGTATTGTAAAATAAATCTCTATCAACCACTTGCGAACATGAGAAAGTGAACAAAATTCCTCCCTTCGCTAATCGTTTAAAACCCTCCGCATTGAGCCGTTTATAACCTTGAACGGCATTATGGCGGGTTGCTACGTTTTTGGCAAATGCGGGTGGGTCAAGCACAATTACGTCATAAAATTGGTCATTTGCTTTAAGATATTTCATTACGTCTTCAGCGTAAGCTTCATGCGTAAGTTCTTGAAAATCATTTGCTTTCACATTTTGCGTAACTAAATCAATGGCTTTTTGAGACACATCAACCGAATGAACTAACTCTGCTTCTGCACCCAAAGCATAAATTGAAAATCCTCCCGAATAACAAAAAGAATTCAGGACTTTTTTACCTTTTGAATATTTCGATAATAAAGCTCGATTGTCTCGTTGGTCAAGGAAAAAGCCCGTTTTTTGACCAGTTTCCCAATTTATTAAGAATTTAAAACCATTTTCTGAAACTTCGTGCGGTACAGCACATTGACCGAATAGATAACCATTTTGAACATTTTGAGCGAATTGTTTTGGTAAGGTTTCGTGAGATTTATCGTAAACTGCTAATAATTTATCACCAAATACTTTTTGTAAAGCCATTGAAATCTTTTCTTTTTCAAGGTACATTCCGATACTGTGAGCTTGAAAAACGGCTACTCCATTATAAAAATCAATGATTAAACCAGGGCAACCGTCTCCTTCGCCATGAATTAATCTGAAACAGTTAGTGTCTTGAAAATCAATGATTTGACGAACTTCGTAGGCTTTTTGAATTTTGCTAAACCAGAAATTTTCATCTGATTCTGTTTCTTGAAATGAGAATATTTTTACGGCAATACTTCCTTCGTGATAATGTCCAGTGGCAAGGTAATTTTTTTGTGAATCCAATATATCCACAACCTCGCCGTCCGAAGGCTTGCCAACAATTTTACCAATCGCCCCCGAGAATATCCAAGGGTGAAAACGTTTTACAGGGTTTTCCTTACCCGTTTTTAAAATGATTTGTGATTTCATTGTGCAAAGATAAGACTTATGGCACGCAGATTACGCAGATGCCTTTCGGCAACGCAGATTTTCGCAGATTTTAAAAAAATATAGAAAGCTGTTCTATTGATAAAAATTTGAAATTCTGGCTTTATTTCAAAAATCTGCGAAAATCTGTGCGGTCGGCGTTCCGATTGCCGAAAGGCATCTGCGTCATC
>JAYUIP010000917.1:0-1322 GCA_043765945.1 Arcicella sp. | reverse complement strand
TTAGAGTGAGCCGCCATCATAAAATCAAAAGAAACGTCCACATCACCGTATTCAGCCACTGATTGTAAATTAGCTTTATTTTTTTCCACAGGAATATTTACCAAGACACCTTTACCGTCAGATTTCGACATAACGTCGTGTTTTGTAATATCAGCGGTCACATCACTTGCAATCTGCCAGTTGGTTTTTTCAGAGGGTTTCCAAAAAGACATATCGTCCAATGGAATTTTTTGTTGGGCGTGTGTTAGCAGGGGAGTAATAGTTGCCAACATCAAGATTAATTTCTTCATTTCAAGAATTTAGATTAGTAAATTTTACGAATAACAAAAATACACAATACTATGGCATTATTTGTCAGGTTTTGTACCCATATTTTCTTCAAATGTTAATACTTTTACACAAAATGAAACGAATTGAATAAGTTGATGAAAGTAACATGAAAAATAAACCATTTATTGCTCCAAATGCCTCCGTAATGGGAAATATTACGTTTGGCGAAAATGTTTCAGTTTGGTACGGTGTCGTCATTCGGGCGGATGTTGAAGCCATCATCATTGGCAATAATTCCAATATTCAAGACACCGCAGTCCTTCACGCAGACCCAGGCGACCCAACAATTATTGGCAATGATGTTACGGTGGGACACGGAGCTATTATTCATGGGGCGGTTGTGGGCGATTGTTCACTGATTGGTATGCGAGCAACGATTTTGAATAAGGCAAAAATTGGCAAAAATTGCATTATCGGAGCTTGTGCCTTGGTGACGGAGGGGATGATAATTCCTGATAATTCTTTGGTGGTTGGCATACCCGCAAAAGTAGTTCGACAGATTTCTGAGCAACAGGCTCAATTATTGAAATTAGGGGCTTTGCACTATGTGGAAATGGCGGAAAGACACGAAAGAGGTGATTTTCCGTTAATTAGATAATTATGGTTGTACTTACCCTTAATCCCGTACAAATCATAATTAAACCATAATTATTAAGTAAATAGGAGTGAGGGTATTGTACGAATATATGCAAGTAACAGCAATATGGGCTTGAATCCTTTATTTTACAAATTTCTAATCATTCGTAGGTTTGAATAGTGAATGTAAAACTTATTTTATGAAAAAAATACATAAAAATTTCTTAATCATTTTAACGTTAACCTTGACCATAACAAACAGTTTTGCTCAAAGAAAAATTACGATACAAAACCCAAGCGAAGCCCAAGTTATTGGGCGAGAAATTGAGGTTTTTGAGGATAAAACTGCCGCTTTACCCTTTGAAATAGTTCATAAACGTTCGGATATTGATGCTCGTTTTACGCAAAGTATTCAG
>JAYUIP010000916.1:0-1323 GCA_043765945.1 Arcicella sp. | reverse complement strand
TAATCAGGATGCTTGGTAGTCATGGATGCGGCAGTTTCAGCCGCTAAATTGTCTAATTCGCTGGTGGTTACACCATCATAAAGTCCAGTGATAACTTTTTTAGCCACATCTAAGGGCTGAACAAAGAAGGGGTCGAGACTATAACAAAGTTTTTCGATTCTGGCGGTAATCTTGTCAAACTTTACAGACTCACGTCTGCCATCTCTTTTTATAACGTACATAATACTCGGGTTTTGTGGGAAATGATTGAACAATAAAACAAAGGATGGTATTGATGATTTGGTTATTGCGTAAATAATTAACGATTGGTTATGAATAAACCAATTTAAAAAATAGTCTAATTTTTTTGGGGTAATCTTTCGGTATTAATTCGTGGCAGTAATTAACGAATAATTTTAAATGAAAGACTCAGCGGATTCCTGTTGGTGGTTGTGTGCGATATGCACTTCAAAGATAGGGATTTATAAAACTAATTGCAATGGAAAAAGACACCCCATTTCTCGTCCGAATATTTGTTCTATTCGTAATGTACAAATCAAATTCTGATTATCAGAGAGTTATCAAACATCAACCTTAGAATAGTTATAAAGTAATTTTTTAATTTTTTTTGTGGATAACTTTTCTTTCCAAAAATGGAACGCTTAACTATAAAATAATTTTTGAATGTCATTATATTATCGTAATTTTGCAGTCCTTTTTGAAGGCAGTTGTAAAAGTTGTAAAGTTTTATAGTTAAAGAAGTTTTTTACTGTATTAGTTATAGCTCAGTCCCAAATTATAATTGTTAATTTGGTTAGATTTTAAACGCTAACTTTACAAAAACGAGACGGCAGGGAATCGTCTTATATCAAAATATTATGAAACCAGAAATTCATCCAAATTACAAGCCAGTGGTTTTCCACGATTTATCTGCTGATTACAAGTTTTTAACACAGTCGTGTGTGAACACTACTGAAACTACTGAATTTGAAGGAGCTACGTATCCAGTATTCAAAATCGAGGTTTCTTCTCAATCGCACCCATTTTATACAGGTAAAAATGTATTACTTGACACAGCGGGTCGTGTTGATAAATTCTACAAACGTTTCGGTGGTAAGAAAGAAGTTGCTGAATAGTTTTCTTTCGTGAATTCGAAACTTGTGAATAAAAAAGCCTTTCAGATGACTTTGGAAGGCTTTTTTGTTGCATTATCTCGAAATATTGTGAATCAAAACTCTTCTGGTTGTAGCGTGAATATTACCACTTTCTTGTTGTAGCCACTGGTATATATCTCTGAATTTCACTGTCAGAAAGTTCTTCTTTTTTATTAGCAATACGAATTTC
>JAYUIP010000915.1:0-4033 GCA_043765945.1 Arcicella sp. | reverse complement strand
AAAAAAGCTCAACCAAATCAATGGTTGAGCTTTTCAATGACTATATAAAAAAAGGATTACGCTTTCTTTACATTCACAGCATTTAAGCCACGCTTTCCTTCTTGAACGTCGAAAGAAACAGAATCATTCTCACGGATAGTTAATCCAGATAAGCCTGTAACGTGAACGAAGATTTCTTCGCCTGAATTGTCGTCAACGATAAACCCAAAACCTTTTGACTCGTTGAAAAATTTAACTTTACCAGTTTGCATAAAAAAAATATAAAAATATTAAAAAATAAAAAATTCTAAGTTATTAAAAAAAACGAGTTATTAAACTCAATGAACAAACACAGCTAATTAGGCTTTTTTTCGACAAGTCGAAATAAATAATCGAACTATTAGGTTATGAATTTCACAAAACCAATATTGAAACAAACAATTTCTGTCAAATTAGGAAACTACAAATTACAGTTTCTTAACATTGTCAGCATTTAAACCTCTTTTGCCATCAACGATGTCAAATGAAACTTTATCATCTTGACGAATGTGCGTGCCACCTAAGGCAGTTACGTGAACAAAAATCTCTTGTCCTGAATCATCATCTAAGATAAATCCAAAACCTTTACTCT
This sequence comes from Arcicella sp., assembly GCA_043765945.1. Lineage (GTDB taxonomy): Bacteria > Bacteroidota > Bacteroidia > Cytophagales > Spirosomataceae > Arcicella. The sequence goes on along the minus strand of JAYUIP010000915.1, from coordinate 3,423 downwards.
CATTAAAAAATTTTACTGTGCCTGTTTGCATGATAAAAAAACATTAAATAAACTTCCACACTACGATTAGCAAAACGCTAATTTCGTTGTGAATTAACAGCCCGAAAGTTGAAGATGTGATACGATGAGTGTTTGATAATCAATGAGGTAAGCAAATCTGAATGGACTAACATACTATTGAAAACGGGACTAATTGTACTGAAAACTTGTACTTTTCTACTATTAACCATCAAATTTACTCATAAATTTATACATTCCTACTTATTCCATAATTTATTTATATTATTTTACTAAATTAGTAGTATTTACTCATTATTTTATTGTATTTTTCTAACAATTTACTATATTTGTAGTTATAAGTACAATGATATAGTAAACAGTTTAAAATGCCATTAACTAATTTTCATTTTGAATAAACTAATGATTTTTGTAACTTCGTTCATGTCTAAAAATACTATTATTTTATTTACACAATTTAATTCCGTAAAACTATGATAAAAATAAAATACTTCGTTGAACAACACGCTTATGGTGTCTGTACACGTTTAGGTGAGAAATTTGGTATTTCCACCGCCAGCATTCGTTTATATTTCGTTTATCTTTCTTTTATAACGGTTGGTTCTCCCGTTATTATCTATTTAATAATGGCATTTTGGATGAACATAAGTCGTTATTTACGTCAACATAATAATCCCTCAGTTTGGGAGATTTAAACTACATTTCATCAAACCGCTCTTTACCTTTTACAAAATATTGCCATACTATATTGTGTTTAAATATCTGATTTAAGTCATTTCTTCTTATTAATTTCTGACGTTTTTTATGCCACTTATAAAAATTCGCATAAAAATTAAAATGGGCTCTTGCCACTGCCCAACAATCTTCCCACGAATCAAAAAATAAAAATTTCACACCCGCAATACCATCCAAAATTAATCTTGTTGCCAATGTTCGATATAAACCTTTATCGGGATGGTTTTTATATAACATCACCAATCCATTTCTAAAATTTAAGAAAGTTTTGTATGGGTTTGTTTTGGGTAAAGTTCCTCCGCCCACGTGATAAACCTCCGATTTCCCACAGGTAAATATTTGATAACCAGCGTGTTTCATTCGCCAACACAAATCAATTTCTTCCATGTGGGCAAAGAAATCACCGTCAAATCCTCCTACCTCGTGAAACACATTTGCTCTCACAAACATACACGCACCCGTTGCCCAAAAGACCTCCACATTATCATTATATTGTCCTAAATCTTCTTCCAAAGAAAGAAAAACTCGTCCTCGACAAAATGGATAACCCAATCTATCAATATATCCGCCCGCTGCCCCTGCATATTCAAAATGGGTCTTTTCGTGGTAATATTTTATTTTGGGTTGGCAAGCAGCAATGTTTAAATTAGATTCCATTAAATGAATCACGGGTTCAATCCAATTTTTAGGAACCTCAACGTCGGAATTTAGAAGGATGTAATAACTGTAATTATCTTGATTTTGGAGAATCAAGGTACACTTAATTTCTTCTAAGGCTTCATTATAACCTTGTGCAAAGCCATGATTTTCAAGAAGTTGAATGATCTTTACGGAAGGAAAATCTCTTTTTAGAATTACAATTGAATCGTCAATAGAAGCATTGTCTGCGACGTAAATATCAGCATTTGAGGAGTGACTAATCACGGAAGGCAAAAATTTAGTCAAATATTTCTGACCATTATAATTTAAAATAACTACTGCGGTTTTGTTCATAATGTTAAAAAAGAATGAGTAGATGAGGTTTCGTAACTCATTCTATTCAAGGCAGATAAGGAATTATATTTATTGGTTATATTGTATTACAAAGGTAATTTGATTTTTCCGAAAACTAAACATCAACATTTGCTTTCGCTTTATTTGAAGATTTTGAGTAAATTAGCTGAACGGTCAAATATCGGATGCCGTTGTTTAGCCGTTGTCTAACAACAATTTGTGGTCGTCTGTGAAGACACAGACAACGGTATTATTACCATTATTATCCCGTCTGACTATCGTCTGACTAAACTTCAACCATCAAACTAAATGCCAAACAATTCTATTTTTAGACGAAAATCAATCACTAATGTTTTGAAACAAGCCGAAGACTCACATGGAGAGTCTGGGCTTAATAAAATTTTAGGAGTCAGAGACTTAACTTCATTTGGGATTGCTGCCATCATTGGGGCAGGGATTTTCAGTACCATCGGTAGAGCCAGTTTTGACGGTGGACCTGCCGTTACTATGCTTTTCCTTTTTGTTTCCATTGCTTGCGTTTTCACGGCACTTTGTTACGCCCAATTTGCCTCAATGGTGCCTGTTTCGGGCAGTGCCTATACGTATGGATATGTATCGTTCGGGGAGATTTTCGCTTGGGTGATTGGTTGGGCTTTAATCCTTGAATATGCCGTTTCCAATATGGTGGTAGCGATTTCATGGTCAGAATATTTCGTTTCCATGCTCAGAGGATTTGGCATAAATTTTCCAGATTTTTTAACCTTTGATTATGGAACGGCTCATCGGGCGTTTTTATTAAGCCAAACTTCAACGTTAGTTGGGGGAGATATTGCAGCGGCTCAGGCTTATGCTAATGCTCCATTAATTGGCAATATCCATTTCTTGATTGATTTACCTGCGGGCGTGATTACGATGTTGGTAACGGCGTTGGTTTATGTGGGTGTAAAAGAATCCCGAAATGTCAGTAACTTCTTGGTAGCGTTGAAGTTAGTCATTATTCTTTTGGTCATTTGTGTGGGTGCATTTTATGTGAAACCCGAAAACTGGACACCTTTTGCTCCCAATGGTTCAAAAGGCGTTTTGCGAGGTGTTGCCTTGGTTTTCTTCGCTTTTATTGGCTTCGATTCTATCTCAACGATGGCGGAGGAATGTAAAAATCCACAGCGAGATTTGCCCCGTGCGATGATTTATTGCTTGGTGATTTGTGCAGTTTTATACGTAATGATTACTTTTGTTTTAACGGGAATGGTTAATTATACCGAGCTCAAAGTAGATGACCCTTTGGCGTATGTTTTTCAGAAAGTGGGTCTTGATTTTGTGGCAGGGGTAATTTCGGTTTCTGCGGTGGTTGCCATTACCAGTGCTTTGTTGGTTTATCAGATGGGGCAACCCCGAATTTGGATGTCAATGAGCCGTGATGGATTACTTTGGAAGCGTTTTTCTAAGATTCATCCAAAGTTCAAAACACCAAGTTTTTCAACGATTGTTACGGGTTTTCTGGTAGCAATTCCTTCCATGTTTTTGGATATGGGTTTTGTGGCGGATTTAACCAGTGTAGGAACGTTTTTTGCCTTTATTGTAGTTTGCGGAGGCGTTTTGTATTTGGATTATAAGGGGTTATCGAAAGATGCAAAGTTTAAAATTCCTTATTTGAATGGGCAGTATTTGGTAGGTGGA
>JAYUIP010000914.1:0-1325 GCA_043765945.1 Arcicella sp. | reverse complement strand
TTAGGCGGCAAATCACCCAATGTTTTCTTTCCAAGTGTGATGGATGCCGACGATGCTTTCTTCGATAAATGCTTAGAAGGAGCCGCCATGTTTGCCTTGAATCAAGGTGAAATTTGTACGTGTCCATCTCGTATTTTAGTGCATGAATCCATTGCTGATGCGTTTATAGAACGATTAATAAAGCGTGTGAATGCTATCAAAAAAGGACATCCGATGGATATGACAACCATGATTGGAGCCCAAGCATCGAATGACCAATACGAAAAAATCTTGTCTTACTTGAAAATTGGTGAAGAAGAAGGAGCCGAAGTACTTTGTGGTGGAGCCGCTCATTTGCAAGAAGGCGATGCCGCAAATGGGTATTATATTCAACCAACTATTTTGAAGGGACATAACAAAATGCGAGTTTTCCAAGAAGAAATATTTGGTCCCGTGGCTTCATTAACAACTTTCAAAACGGTAGAGGAAGCCATTGAAATTGCCAATGACACACTTTATGGATTGGGTGCAGGTGTTTGGACTCGTGATGCACACGAACTATATCAAGTGCCAAGAGCGATTCAAGCAGGGAGGGTTTGGGTAAATTGTTATCATGCCTATCCAGCTCATGCTCCGTTTGGAGGATATAAAAAATCGGGATTCGGACGTGAGAATCACAAAATGATGCTCGACCATTATCGTTCAACAAAAAATATGTTGATTTCTTACGATAAAAATGCGTTAGGGTTCTTTTAGTGGAATGAGACCGTAGAGGATTTTCATAGAACGAAAATTAGACCACAGATGAAACGGATTTGACGGATTTGCACGGATAAAATTAAAAAAAATTAATTTTATCCGTGTAAATCCGCTAAATCCGTAGTCTAATTATATTTGGAACAATTAATTCATAATCCCACAAAATCATGGACAAAACCCCAAGAGTTTTATTAACCCAAGAAGCTGAAAACCTCATTGACCGCCTGCGAGACGAACACGGAGCATTAATGTTTCATCAAAGTGGCGGTTGTTGCGATGGTTCAGCCCCCATGTGTTTTCCCGTGGGTGAGTTCAAAACGGGCGTGAATGATGTGTTGTTGGGAAGTATTCACGGTTGTGAATTCTTCATGAGTTCCTTTCAGTTTGAATATTGGCAACATACCCAATTAACGTTGGACGTTGTGTCAGGCAGAGGAGCCAGTTTTTCGTTGGAAATACCTTTGGGCTTGCGGTTTATCATCCGCTCGCAAGTTTACACGGAAGAGGAATTGCAGAATCTTACTCCCATTTTTGATGGAGAAGTTTTGTAGTAAAATAATTAAAAAAGCCTTCAAAATTGAATTTTG
>JAYUIP010000913.1:0-4034 GCA_043765945.1 Arcicella sp. | reverse complement strand
AGAAAATACTTCCTGATATTAACAGTAATAAAAATATTGTAAATGATTTCAATGGTTCGTTTGATTAATTGCAATGAAGGTGCAAAGATAATAATTATTTTTCTTTAATAATTTATTAATGCAACAATGTTGCATTAATAAATTATTTGTTTTATTTTTGCATTATTGTTGCATATTAAAACTCATAAAAAATGAAAAAAAAATTATCAAATCCGCATTATTGATTTTATCAATCACCCTTAATTTTTCCTGCGAGAAAAAACAAGAACCCCTTCCAGTAGATGACTGTAAGGAATTTAGGTTTATTAATTTATTAGTTAGTGATGAGAAGTCAAACCAAATCTCGGTTGTTTCTCCCAAAGATAGCAAGATTTCAAATTTTGAGGTAAAGTTTGCCAAATCAGCAGTTTATACTACTAAATCGGGGCGTTTTGGAGGATTAGTTCATCGTGATTTTAATCTTGTAAAACATTTTGATACAGGATTTGAAGTTCATAGCGACCATGTGGACGTTAAAGGAACACCAAAATGGGCAGTATTAATTGGTGAAAGCAATAAACCAACGCATTATGGTTCGCACGGCAACGAGATTGCTACGTTTAATGACGGTGATGATTCGTTAAGTATTGCTAAAGAATCTGATTTCCATTAAAATGGTATGAAAATGCAGACAATTTCAACGGGAAATATTGCACATCATGGAGCTATGGTAAGATTTAGCAATGGAAATTATGCTATTACTCACAAAGACGGTTCAGTTGCAGGAACACTTCCAGAACGGGTAAAAATAATTAACAAATCAGGTTCAGTAGTTTTTCAATCTACCCTTCCAACTAAGGGAATTCACGGAAATAATACTAATGGGAAAGTAGCTTTATTTGGTTCTGCAAGCGGAATATTAATAATTGAAGATTCTGGAAATCAGCGACTTATCAAATATCCAGAAACTTACGGCGTAGCGTGGTTTGGCACTATTTTACACAGCGAACAAACTGACAAATTTTTGGGTTATTCAGCTGCTTTGGGTGTTTATGAGATTGATTTGAAATTAGATAAAATTATTCTAATTTTTGAAAGTAAGAACATTATGCAATGTAAATTAGACAAAATGGGAAATAAAGTTGTGATTTTATTGCTTAACGGTGACCTAAAAATCTTTGATTTGAAAACTCGAAGCCTCATAAAAGAAGGAAATATTGGCACAAACACGACAAAGGAAGAAACCCAAAAACCTTCGATGGAAGCCACCGATAGATTTGCCTATGTTGTTCTTCCGAAAATGGGTGAGGTTCAACAGTTTGACTTGAAAACGATGACAACCTCACAGAAAATAAAAGTAACAGCGAGTCCTTACAGAATTGCAATATTGGGAACAGAATTAAATAGAAAGGGTGATGACTAAAATTTTAATTTATAATTAAATTGTTGGTTTGTTGAAACGGTAGAACTTTAAGTTTTACCGTTTTTTGTATTCCATAATTGATAAATGCCTTCCGTTATCTAAATTTGCATTTAAGGAAAACATTTTAAAAATATAAATTCAAAAATTTATTTATTTAATTATGTCATTACCAAATAATGAAAATGATTTGTTGAATTATGACCACAAACTATTTTAGCCAATAATTATTCAGCTGTTTCAAATCATATTTCTAAATTAATTGTTATCTATCTATTAAAGTATTCATTAATTGCTTAAAAAGACTGTAATGACTATTGACACTTCGCTACTTAACTCAAAAAGGACTAAACTTCTTATTGTTCTCTTCGGAATTTTTCTTTCAAATGCTATTGTCGCAGAAATAATTGGGGTCAAAATCTTCTCTGTTGAAGGTACTTTTGGGTTCCAACCGCTTCATTTACAAACTTTCTTAGGAACTTGGGATTTGAATCAACCCGCAGGGGCTTTGAATTGGCCCTTCGTTTTTATTACTTCTGACATTATTAATGAATATTTTGGTAAAAGAGGCGTACAAAGAGTTTCTTACATGACGGCAGGATTTATTGCTTACTGCTTCGTTATCATCTACGGGGCAACTTTATTAACGCCCGCTGACTTCTGGATTGAGGTAAATAAAGGAACTGATAATTTCAACATTAATACTGCTTTTAGTAAAATATTTACGCAAGGTTTGGGAATTATTATCGGTTCGTTAACTGCTTTTTTAATAAGTCAGTTATTGGATGCTTCCGTCTTTCATTACATTAGAACTAAAACCAGTGGCAAAAAGATTTGGCTTCGTGCAACGGGTTCAACTTTGGTTTCACAATTGATTGACAGTTTTGTAGTTATCGGAATTGCCTTCGTTTTATTCGGAAACTGGACAATGGAACAATGGATTTCAACGGCTTTAAACAGCTATTTGTATAAATTTTTCACCGCTATTTTGCTTACACCCGTTATTTATTTAGCTCACTATTGGATTGATAAGTATTTAGGTAAAGAAATTTAAGCGGAAATATATCATTTGCAAAGTAGACTCTATTTCAAACAAAATAGGTCCTCTGATTTATTCAGAAGACCTATTTTTATTTGCAAATTTATTTATCTTTCAACTCCACATTCTTATAAATCCATTCCATTGCTATCTTAATTCCAACTGATTGAAGTGGCAATTCCCCTTTTATATCAGTTACAATAGTCTCTTGCCAACGCCCTGGGCTTTCTCGATACCAAACTTCGGCGTAACATTCATCTTGTCGAATTAGCACATATTCACGTATAGATTCGAGGGTTTTATATTTATCAAATTTGCCAGTTCTATCGTATTTGGAAGTGCTTTTTGAAAGAACTTCAACTACAATGATTGGATTAATGAGTAATAATTGATTATCATCCCAATATAAAGGTTTTTCACACACAGCCAAAGCATCTGCATAAACACCCTGATCCAGACTTGGAAAATAAACCATTTGGTCGGAAGGAAAAATCACATAGTTTTTTTCTATTTTTCTTAAACTGATATTCATTTCAGTAACCATGTTAGCTGAAATAATATTATGGGGACCTTTTGCGTAGGGCATTTTAAAAATTTGACCGTCTATAAACTCGTGTTTGTAAATTGATTTGGCTTCCTTCTCCAAAAACTGTTCGAGCGTATATCGACGTACAAAACGACTCAATTTGAGCGGTGGAATAAATTCTTGGGCTTGTACTGTCATAACTTTATTATTTATACGCAAATATAAAAAATATTAAACAAAAAACTCCCCAAGAATCAAAATTCAAGGGGAGTTTTTATGTCTAAAACGAATCAGAATTACATCATTCCGCCCATTCCTCCGCCACCATGTGAGTGACCTGCTTCTGCTGGTGCTGGTTTGTCTGCAATCACACATTCTGTTGTCAACAACAATCCTGCGATTGATGCTGCATTTTCCAAAGCCAAACGAGTTACTTTCGTTGGGTCAATGATTCCTGCTGCCAACATATTTTCGTATTTATCCTCACGAGCGTTATATCCGAAGTCATCGCTTCCTGCTTTCACAGCGTTAACCACTACTGAACCTTCACCACCTGCATTTGCCACGATTGTTCTCAAAGGGGATTCAATGGCTTGACGGATAATGTTGATACCAGTTGTTTGATCTTCGTTTTCGCCTTGTAAGTTTTCCAAAGCCGTTATTGCACGAATAAAAGCCACTCCACCACCTGCAACGATTCCTTCTTCAACGGCTGCACGAGTAGCGTGAAGGGCATCATCAACACGGTCTTTTTTCTCTTTCATTTCAATTTCTGTTGCGGCTCCGATGTAAAGAATTGCCACACCGCCAGCCAATTTAGCCAAACGCTCTTGCAATTTCTCACGGTCATAATCAGAAGTTGTATTCTCAATTTGTGATTTAATTTGGTTTACACGAGCCGTGATACCATCTTTCTCACCATCACCATTCACAATGGTTGTATTGTCTTTGTCAATAATAATTTTTTCAGCTTGTCCCAAATATTCAATCGTTGCGTTTTCTAATTTAAAACCACGATCTTCTGAAATAACTGTACCGCCCGTCAAAACTGCGATGTCTTCCAACATTGC
>JAYUIP010000912.1:0-1325 GCA_043765945.1 Arcicella sp. | reverse complement strand
AGAGTTTTCACTGAACTGTGTCAAATTAAAGTATAATTTTTAACTTTAACAAAACGCAGAAAAAAATGGGAAACTCTCCTTCTTTCGATTTCGATGATTTCAAGCAAAAAGCGATGAAAGAATTGTACGCTGGCAAACCTTTGATGGGTGAAAGCGGAATCTTCACACCTCTATTAAAACATTTTTTAGAAGCAACACTTCAAGGAGAAATGTCGAACCATTTGACGACTGAAAAGTCGGAAGGTAAGTCAAACCGTCGTAATGGTTTAAGTAAAAAATCAGTCAGAAGTGGCTTTGGACAATTTGATTTAGAAAGCCCCCGAGATAGGTCAGGAAGCTATGAACCAGTAGTTGTTCCAAAACGTCAAACAATTCTTACCGACCAGTTAGAATCGAAGATTATTTCCATGTACGGACGTGGTATGAGTTACTCAGATATTCAGGGTCATCTGCAAGAATTATACGGATTCAGTTTGTCAGTTGGTGAGTTGAGTAACATTACCGACCAAGTTTTACCTCTTCTCAGAGAGTGGCAAAATCGTCCGCTATATAGCGTTTATGTAGCCCTTTGGATGGACGGAATGTATTACAAAGTGCGAGTTGATGGGAAAGTGGTTACACGAGTTTTATACAGTGTAATTGGCTTAGATTTACACGGTAAAAAAGATGTTTTAGGTATCTATCTATCTGAAAGTGAGGGGGCTAAATTTTGGCTCACTATAATGAACGACCTCAAACAAAGGGGTGTGGAAGACGTACTATTTGCTTGTGTGGATGGTTTGAAAGGTTTTCCAGAAGCGATTGAATCTGCGTTTCCGCAAACAAGGGTACAATTATGTGTAGTACATCAAATTCGCTACTCTATGAGGTTGATCCCTGATAAACATTACAAAGATTTTTTGAAAGATTTAAAAACCATTTATCAAGCTCCCAATCTATCAACAGCCGAGGAAAACCTTCTCTTATTTGAACAAAAGTGGGTGAAAATATATCCGCAAGCAGTGCAAACTTGGACGAATAATTGGGCGAATATGTCCGCTTATTTTGACTATTCCCCTTTGATTCGAAAAATGATTTATACGACTAATACGATTGAATCTTATCATCGCAATATTCGCAAAATGACCAAAGCAAAGGCGGCTTTTAATTCGGATAATGCCTTGCTAAAACTGGCTTTTTTAGCCATTCAAAACATGGAAAAAATCTGGAACAAAACCGCCTTTCAGTGGAAATCTATTTTATCAGAACTAATGATTACTTTTGGAGATAGAATTCAAATCCAAAAACTCGAAATTTAACTTGACACAGTTTAGTGAAGACTCTCT
>JAYUIP010000911.1:0-11436 GCA_043765945.1 Arcicella sp. | reverse complement strand
GAAATTCTCAACATATTTGGCTCAACGCCCGCTGATTGTTGCTCACTTTCAGATAATTGTGAATGCGTTGTGGAGGCTGGATGAATGATTAAAGTCTTGGAATCGCCCACGTTTGCTAAATGTGAAATCAAGGTTAAACTATTCACAAATTTCTCCGCAGCCGCTCTATCTCCCTTTAATTTGAAAGAAAGTACGCCTCCAAATCCACGAGTTAAGTATTTTTTGGCGGTTTCGTGATACGCATGATTTTCTAATCCTGGGTAATTCACTGACTCCACCGCTTCATAATTTTGTAGCCACGTTGCCAATTCAAGGGCATTTTCGCAAGTCCGTTCTACTCGTAAAGAAAGCGTTTCTAAACCTTGAATTAACAAAAACGAGTTGAATGGACTTTGGGCAGGACCCCAATCACGCAAGCCTTCCACTCTGCAACGAATGATAAACTGAATATTGCCAAATGGTCCACCGATACCAAAAACATCATTCATCACCAAACCATGATAACTTGGCGAAGGCGATGTAAACTGTGGATATTTCCCATTGCCCCAGTTGAACGTTCCTGCATCCACAATCACACCACCCATTGACGTTCCGTGTCCTCCAATCCATTTGGTGGCAGATTCTACCAAAATATGAGCACCCCATTTCAAAGGCTGACAAATAGCACCACCCGCCCCGAAGGTATTATCCACAATAATTGGCAAATCATGTTTTTTCGCCAATTCTGCAAATGCCTCAAAATCAGGCACTGACAAGCCAGGATTACCGATGGTTTCTAAATAAATCGCCTTGGTTTTATCATCAATTAAAGGCTCAAAACTTGCTACATTTACACCATCAGCAAAACGGGCTTCAACGCCAATATTTTTAAAAGCGTTCTTGAATTGATTATAAGAACCACCGTATAAATGCGAAGTTGTAACGAAATTATCACCCACGGAAGTGATATTATTTATCGCCAAAAACTGAGCTGAATGCCCAGAAGACGTAGCCAAAGCCGCCACACCACCTTCAAGAGCCGCTACTCGTTTCTCAAATACATCGTTGGTTGGGTTCATTAAACGAGTATAAATATTCCCAAATTCTTGCAAAGCAAAAAGCCTTGCACCGTGGGCAGAATCTTTGAATTGGTAAGCCGTTGTTTGATAAATAGGCACAGCCCGAGACTGTGTTACGGGGTCAATATCTTGTCCTGCGTGTAATTGGAGGGTTTCAAAGTTCATTCTTTATGAAGGTTTATATTTAAGAAATTATTAAAAGTTGCTGTCATTGCAACCGTAAAAGTTGTCATTGCGATCATAAGTGTTTGTCATTGCGACCACGCTTTTTTGCGTGGGAAGCAATCTGCTTGCTTACGGGTAATGGACTTTAAATTCAGTTGGTAAGCAAACGTTTTTCATCATTCTAATATGACTATCCTAATGGCAAATACAGATAAAACAATGAGTTTTCAAACTCTCTTTCATCAATCATAAAGATTGCTTCGTGCCTCGCAATGACAATTATACTCATACTTTTCATATCTCACCCAAAGCAATCCGAATATGCTCAAAATGATGCTTGGCGTGCCAAACGGTCATATCAATGGCTTGTGGAATGGTGATGTGTAATTGCCTAAATGGATGATAATACGTCCTACCATAATCACTTACAGCAATATTTTCAAAAAGATATACATAACGATTGTACGTACTTTCAATTATTGCTAACGAATCGGCAATGGGTGCTTTGGCAGCGTCCGCAAGGGCAGCAAGAACATTTACGTTAAAAACAATCCCTACGGCATTTTCTTCCGTCAGAGCCTGTTTGATTCTGATAAAATGCCACTGGTGCGTATCTGCCACGTGATGCACCACTTGACGAATCGTCCAACTGCCTTCACGATACGTTTTTTCTAAATCTTCTTCCGAAAGATGTTGGGTTAATTCCTTGTATTTCAAGGCATAAGCTAAAATATCAGCCATATTTTGCTCAATTTCTTCTTGTGAATAATGGTCTTTTGAAGCCCACTTTCCGATGGGGTACTGTACACTTTCGATGCTCGTCATTCGTTATCCGATGTTCGGTATTTTGTTAATTATTTGTGTAAAATGTTTTAATTCGTAAAAATACCCCATGCGAATTTTCCAAACATCGAAAACCAACATCGAACATCGACTACTTAAACCTGACGAATAATTAACAGTAAAAAAGACTGGAATTGAATCGTAATTGGTTTATATTTCCCGAGGTAGTGATTGGTAATTGGTAATTGATGATTGGTTCACGCTGAACACTAATCACTAATAACTAATCACAAATAACTGAACACAGGTAGGAATTAGCACCTTGCCTTTACGGTTTGGTAGGTTGCCAGAAGTTCATTGAGCCTATTCTCTCCCTTCTTCTTTATAAATCAAATTACCAAATGAGAGTGAAAACCCTCGGAGGAAAAATTGATTTGATGATACAAAGTAAAACGTGGAAAATTTAAAATGCAAATTTTATTTTATTCAATTCCATCTTCGCAGTTGATAATTTTTCAATCAATATACTTTGTTCAAACCTTAAAATTTCGTTATTTCGTGATTCCATTCCGCTCCAAATTTTTCCGCCCGAAAAATCTTAGAAATATTTCACTTCTTGTGTGATTTGCTAATGAAACTTACCACTTTTAATAAGCCCCTAATTAACTACCCACTAACTGATGAACCACGAAAGTCGTCGTAAATTTCTTAAAAATACCTCTCTACTCGGTGGATTAGGCTTTACTAACTTTGGTGAAGGTCCAACTACTATTTTTCCCATTGAAAGTCAGAATGGCAAACTTACTATCACTTCCCACGAAAAAGGGCAAGTCGTTAAGCCGCTTGATACCGTAACCATTACCACCACAGAAGCTGGCTATTTTTTTATCCGTGACGGACGTTTTAGGATGTATCGCAAGGGGGAGGGGAAAGTCAGTAGTATCACGTTCAAAGTGGGCGGAGCATTAGGAAATCATTTTTGCGAATTACGGAACAATAATGGCGATAGGATTGATTCTATCTACTTTCCAGTAAATTGTAGAACTGAGGTTGTGGACAGTTTAGGTATTTATAAAGAGTTACTAAATACCCTTTATTGGTCAATGATTGGGGAGTTTGGCGAGACATCGGCATACAGAATTAACGGTAAAATTTACAAAGTTTTCGTGGGTTGGCTCCGTGACCACACACATACGATGAAGGCGATGAAATATTTTAATCCAAACCTCAAAGACGGCTTCAATTTATACGCTGATTATCAACAAGAAGACGGCATGATTTGGGATAATATTCACGCCCGAACCAAAGAACCCAATTGGTGGGATTCCGTTTTAGAAAAGGATAATTTCATCAAAAAGATAGAAGGCGGAACGTATGAGTTGAAACGCCAACCCGTGGAAGCTGACGTGGAATATTTGTTTGTGCAATGCCTCTATGAATCGTGGAAAGCAACGGGAGATAATGCTTGGATGCGGAAGAATTTAGCGTCTGCCGTCAAGGCAATTAAGTACACTACGACTGATAAATATCGTTGGTCAAACAAATATCAATTAGTAAAAAGAGCCTTCACGATTGATACATGGGACTTTAAGCATGAATTTGATAACGTAGTAACGAATGAAGCAAGCATGATGATTAACGAAAAAACCGATTTTGGAATCATGTTTGGGGATAATAATGGGCTGATTTCAGCTTACAAAATGTTAGCTGAAATGTTGTCGGTAAGTGGGCGAAAAGAAGATGCAAATTACTACAATCAAGAAGCCCGAAACCTGCAAGAACGTTTGGATAAATTGACTTGGAATGGTCGGCATTACGTGCATTTTGTACCCGAAGACCCTCAGTTTTTCATCAAAAGAAATATCGGAAAAACCAAAACCGAAGACCAAGTTTCAATGTCAAATGCCTACGCCTTAAATCGTGGCATTTCGCATCTGCAAGCCCTCGGAATTTTAAATGAATATCAAAAAATCAGAGGTAAAATACCCAAAACTTCGGTAGCTGAATGGTATAATATTTACCCACCCTTTGAAAATGGTTTTCAGAAAGATGCCGAATTATGGGAGTACATGAACGGAGGTATAAGCACCATCGTTGCGGGTGAATTGGCACACGGTGCTTTTCAAAATGGGTATGAAAATTATGGCGTTGACATTCTGAATCGAGTATTGAATTTAGCTCGAAAACACGATAATTATCTTCACGGAACCTACAAAGGAAAATTACCCGAAAACAAGGTGGGAAACTTTACCACCATCAGTTTAGCCAAAGCTGCCAATGCAGATTTTTCGGGTAAAGGCAGTCAAGGAATCCCAGGTTGGAATGGTGATGGAGAAGGAAACGATGCTTCTGAAATTCCTTTGGGGCAACATCTATTTTTGAATATCCCTTTTCAAATAACCGATCCGCTTGATAATGCTGGAAAAGGAGCAATTGTGCTTTCAGATGATATGGAGAAAGATTATCAGATTTCTTCTGCCGTAATTCTTAATCGAAAAACCACTACAATTTACCTCCTTCACGCTCGTTCGAAAGGTGAAATGATTGGGATGGTTGCTTTGCGATATGATGATGGTTCAACTTTCACGGAGTATATTCACGGTGATAAAATTGATAATTGGTGGTTCCCGCAAGATAAACTAAATTTCAAAGTGGCGTGGTCGGGCAAGAACAAAAAATCACCTTTTGTGGGTTTAGGAATTACGCAAATTGTGAATCCAAATCCAGATAAAAAGATTGAGGCAATTGAATTATTTGGCATGAAAAATTCAAAGACTCGTTGGATGATTGCGGGTTTAACTTTGGGAGATTCAGTTATTAACGTAAAATCAAAAGATACCTCAAAAGAAGATTTATCGTTTGGAATTCCTGACCGTTGGGGTGCAGCGGCGGTAACTTACTCATTATTAGAGGGTTTGGCGGGTGTGAAAGATATGGCAACGATGTTTGAGAAAGTAAAAATCTCGCCAAGATGGGAAGCAACGGATGAAAAGGAAGTTGCGGTGACGGTTAAATATGAAGCATCGGGAGGATATATTTCGTATCAATATAAATTTTTAGGGAGTAAATTAACCATCAATTTCACAGGAACTGGAACGATTTCGGAATGGGAAATTTTGTTACCCCAAAACAAAAAACCGAAAATATTGCAGGTAAATAACAGCGTTAAAGCTCTGATTATCAATAAAATAGAGAATTCCGAATATTTGGTTTTTTCAGTTGATAATTTAGGAGTTAGTCGTATTGATATTGATTTTTAACAAAAAAAGGTAGTTCTTGCGAGCTGCCTTTTTTTTTACTGTAACCCGATGCTTCCGCCTCGGATTTGAAATCATACCATGTTAGAATTTTGAGACCGATGCAAAACAACGGTTCACAGTTATGCAAAATAATACATAATCCAAACCATCGTTCCTGTCAAGATTCCTGCATAAAAGATGTCTGATTGATAAAAAGGTAATTCGGTAGTTTCTTTCTTATAATACCACATGAAAAGCCCTAACGTGAGTAATGAAGCTGGAAATGCTCCTAATTGTGGCGTTATTAACGAGAAAATTACCAGCAAAAAAATGGGTAATTGAAGTATCATAAACCTTAAAATTGCTCCAAAAATTCCCGATACTGGAACGGTTAAATCTTGCTCTTTTTCTTCCTGTTTTTTTGTATTTAATAGTTTACTCAAAACAACAATGAGGACAGAGCCAATCACAAAAATCAGGAAAACTCGATAAAGAAAATTAAATTTTTCTCCAAAAGTTTCCTTCACCCAATCGTAATGTACCAACACATTTTCGTACAAAAAATCACATCCCAAACCGATGATTGGCGAACAAACCAACACAATTACTGCGGCAGTTGGATTTGTTTTCTTCCACAGAATTCCCCAGAAAAAAACGATTACTAAGCCTGGTTTAATGTAGGAAGTTTGTTTGGCTAAGGTAATAAAAAAGTTATCAGAAGATGATGGGTCGTAAGTCGTGTTTGCCAAAAATGTTGCCAATATACACATCAAAATCACAAAGCCTTGTCCGAATCTAACCGTCTGTTTATCAGTGGCTTGCGGCTTAATATACTTCCTAAACACATCAAAAGCCATCATCGTTGAAACGGAATTCATCATCGAATAAATGGCAGAGAAAATGGCACAAATTAGTCCCGCCAGAATTAATCCCACAAAACCGTAACCAACTGGAACAACGGTTTTCATTAAGGTCAGAAAAGTATCATCTGGTTTGACGGCATCCACACCAAAACGGTTTTTGAAGATATAAAAAGCGGCAGTCCCAATGGCGATTGAAAAGAAAGGAATCAGTAATTTTAAGAAGCCCGCTGCCACAATTCCAAGTCTTGCATCACGGTCGGTTTGGGCGGCTAAAACTCGTTGAACTTGGTATTGATTGGTGGTCCAATAAAATAAATTCAAAATCGTTAGACCCGTAAAAATGCCTAACCATGGCAATGTAGAGTGGTTTGTGGGTAAATACAGGTGCATTTTATTTTCCTGTGCGTGGTCAATTTTCAAAAGTCCCGATAGTCCGTTGATTTCGGGTTGCATATACGTTAACGTTCCCATCAAAACGAGCGAAAGAATCATCACAACGGTAAGAATATTATCCGCAATTACGACGGATTCCATACCTCCAAAAACAGTGAAAAGTGCTGTTACTGAGGCAATTAGGATTATTCCTTGCAAGTAAGTAATCTCAAAACTGGTGCCTTGAAAAAGCAATCCCAACGTGCGACTACCAATATAAAATCCGCCAATCAACTGAATCATGATGAAGACAATCATCAAAATCATATACGCCAACCGTGCCTGAGAATTATAGCGACTTTCCAAGAATTGGGATAAGGTGAAAAACTGTTTTTTTCGGTAAATCGGAATAAAAATGTACGCCAAAACTAAGATGGCGGGAATTGCCCAAATCTCATAATGACTTTGAGCAAAACCGATGGAATAGCCCACGCCCATCATACCAATAATTTGCTGTGCGTGAATATTTGTGCCAAAAATCGAACCCGCTACCGAGTACCATTTCAGCGAACGTCCCGCCATGAAATAGTCCTCCGAATTTTTCTTTTTGAAACTGGAATACATACTGGCAATGACTAAAAAAAGGATGAGAAGAACGACAACAATAAGGTCGATTGTGGATAGTGATTGAAGCATAAATTTTTATAACTTATTGATAATCAATTATTTATTTCCTTTTAAATGATAACCTACACCTAACCAAGCCCGAAATTGCCCTGCTACACCATCATACTGAACGTAAGGACTCAACTCAAAATTGATACTTACTTTTGGAGCTTTTTCAAATGGATAAGCACGAACGCCAAAACTGCCAAAGTATCCATTTATCAGCCTTCTGCTCTCAATAATTGACCCAACGATTCCCAAATTTGCACCACCGCCTACATAGAAATTTGCATTGCGAGTATAACCCAAATTAACCATTAAAGCAGGTTCGGTGTTTAAGGAAGAAATAAAGGAATTCATCTGAAAACGAAAATCCATCCAAACTACTTTTGTCGGGTTTGTAGCAATTGAAAGTTGTTGGGCGTTACCAAAAGGATAGTAGCTAATTGCCTGAGCATTAGACTTTTGCAAGAGTGAAAATAATAATAAAAAGAGAAAAATGGACTTATAATACTTCATAATATTTAACGGATATGTGTTTTTAATTACGAAAGTAAGTAATATTTTCTAAAATCCCATTTCGTTTATGACTGCCTTTGCTTTATTATCAACTGAATTTTTATATTCGTGTTTTTTGTAAGAGATCGCTTTTTCAAAATAGCTTTTTGCCTTTGCTTTATCATTTTTCGATTGATAAATATACCCCAATTGCAAGGCAGAACTCGCTCCAAACGACCAATTTTGATTTTCCGACAGAACAATGGCACGGTCTAAAAGGGTGATAGCGTTTGGAAAATTATTTAATTTCTGAAAGATTCTTCCTTTTCGATAATTGAATTCGGCACGGTCTGAAATTTGGTCAAAACTGTTTTCTGCATAAGTAATTAAAAATTCCAAAGCCTTGTCATAATACCCTCCGTCGAAGGCTAATCGGGTTTTCATTAATACTTTTTGTGGAGTTGATTTTGAAGGTTTTTTATTCAAATAATGCTCTGAAAATTTAGTTGCCGCTTTATCAGATTCTACGATAGTTGAACCAACTGATTTTATTTTTTCTAAGTACTGAATACCTTTAATTTCCTCATTATTAAGCCAATAGCAAAGAAATAGCTTATAATAAGTGTCTTTCAGAAAGTTGAAACCTTTGTATTTTATCAGAAAGTTTTGGAATAATATTGCAGATGTTTGATACTGTCCTTTTTGCAAATAAATCTCTGCTTTAAGGTATTCTAAAAACGGAAAAGACAGATGATTTTTATCCATTTTTCGGTTATCCATAACCTTTAAGGCAACTTCACTTTTTCCTTCTTTCATCAAGGTTGTAATGCCGAAAAATGTAAAAAGTTGGTTATCAGAATGTTGTTGGATAAATTCTTGGAAATCAGCGAGTTTCTTTGGCGTAAATTTTAAGATAAAAGCATGAACCAAGTAGTCCGTTAATTGAGCTTCATCGCTATACATTTTGTCTTTTTGAATAACATCTTGTATTTCTGCAAGTCCCTGTCTGATGTTACCTTTCAGACCTAATAGTGTTGCGACCCACTGATAATTCTCGGGCGTTGAACCAATTAAAATGTGCAATAATCCCAAGGACTTTTGATTGGGCAGAAAATCAGGAAATTCTTTGGCGTTGGCTTCCAATAATTTATAGGCTTTGATAATTTCCCAAGAGCCTTTGACTTCATGCCCAAATTTCAACTTCACGAAAGCAGTATGTATGCGTATCTCCGCTTGCAGAAAACGATTGTAAGGTGATTTTTTATCTAATTTTTCAAGATATGTAATTCTATTAGTCTGATTACCAATGAATTGTTCATAAAAATCTTTTTCTTCATTAATAAGTAATTGAATTAAATCTGCATAACTTTTCAAGTAAACTTTTACGCCGTTATTGGTTTTATCATTCTCTAAAATCGTTCTACCCATATCCAAATTCGTCTTAATTATCTCTGAATAAGCCTTTTGCATCGTTGAATTCATGTCAAAATCTGCGGCTTTTGGGCTTTGGGATATTAGGATTAAGAGGAATATGAGAAAGTTTTTTTGCATTGTTTTATTGCACACGGATTTCACAGATTAGACCGCAGCGGCGGACCGCACAGATTTAATTATTTTTCAAAAAATTGATTGAAAAAAATCAAAAAATGAATCCGTGCGGTCCGCCGCTGCGGTCCAATCCGTAAAATCCGTGTGCCATTAATCACACCCGCAAATCCCCAAAAGTCAAAGGGGTTTTAGGCGTTTCTTTGGGCGTTCGGTTTTGTTCTACGGATAATTTTATGGTGTTGAGTTGTGGTAAAACTAATTGCCCAAACAGTTCACATTCTTCAATTAATGGGTAACCCGAAAGCACAAATGATCGGATTCCCATGTCCATGTAACGGTTCAATTTTTCGATAATTTGCTCGGGCGTACCCACAATCGCAGCTCCACAACCCGACCTTGCCCGCCCAATTCCCGTCCAAAGCATCGGCTCTACAAAATCGTCCTCATCGGCACTTTTTCTAAATTCATCCTGACGCAACACGCCCGCTGATTTTGAGTCTTGGGTTCGGTGTTTGAGTTTTTCAGCGATTTCAGCATCAAATCTCGACATCAAGGTCTTGGTATATTCTTTCGCTTCTTCTTCGGTTTCACGCACAACAACGTGTACTCGCAAGCCAAAATCTATGGTTCTTCCGTGTTTGGCGGCTCTTTCTGACATTTCTTGCATTGTGGCATAAATACTGTCTTCGGGTTCGGGCCACATCAAAAATACATCACAATATTTTGCACAGATTTCCTTTGAACCAGGTGAGATTCCTCCAAAATACAACAGCGGACCACCATTTTGCTGATAAGATTTTATGGGATCAGCCTTCATTTTGAACTGATAAATTTCTCCCTGAAAATCAACTTCGTCTTGTGTCCACGCTTGTTTCAAAATCTCAATTACCTCCTCACAACGTTTGTAACGCATTTCGTGATCTTCTTTGAGTCCTGGCAAATCTGAATTAATGATATTTATCGTCAAACGACCTTCCAAAATATGGTCGAGCGTTGCCAAATGACGAGCCAACATGGGCGGATGAATTTCACCCGTGCGAATTGCCGCAAGCATATTAATATTTTTGACCTGCGTTGCCATTGCCGAAGCAAAAGGCAGAACTTCCTGTCCGATTACGTAGGAAGTTGGCAACAAAATATTCTGAAAGCCTTGGGAATCAGCGGTTTTGATGATGTCGGAACAATGAGCAAAACTACTTCTACGGCTTGGGTCAATTGTGCCTAAGAATTGCGTATCTCCACCACACAAATCATCGAACCAAGCAACTTCACAAGCTCTTTTTATGGTTCTAATTGGGACTGTTTTAAAGGTATTTTCATTCATTATTTTTCGAAGTCACGAAATATGAGAGCATATTTTATGAGTATTTTTAGTGAAATTTTGTCTTAAAACTTACAGTCCATAAAATTAGGTTATTTTTATATCATCATTTCAAAATTATTAGAATCTCTATGAAATTATATAGAATAAATCAAGGCATTATCATTGAAGAACACGAAAAATTCTATCTTTCAAATGCCACAAATTGGGATGCTTATATCAACCAAGATAATCTTTTTGAAATATTATTAGCTGATATTCAATCACTTAACGAAATTTCGTGGAATCGTGAAGGCATACTTGCACCCATTGAAAGCCAAGAAATTTGGGCTTCGGGCGTGACTTATTTGCGTAGTCGTGAGGCACGCATGGATGAATCAAAAGGTTCGGGTGGGGCAGATTTCTATGCCAAAGTCTATGAGGCAGAGCGTCCAGAACTATTTTTCAAATCAACTGCCGCACGTTGCGTAGGCACGGGCGAGAAAGTTCGCATCCGTAAAGACTCAACATGGAACGTTCCAGAGCCAGAATTAACCCTTTTTATTAATAAAAGTGGTAAAATTATGGGTTATACGATTGGTAATGATGTATCGTCAAGAGATATTGAAGGTGAAAATCCGCTGTATTTACCCCAAGCTAAGAGTTATGATAAAGCTGCTGCCATTGGACCTTGCTTGTATGTTCCCAAAGACGTAATTAATCCTGATACTCAAATCTCCATTGAAATTATTAGGAATGGGAACTTGATGTTTTCGGGAGATATTTCTATCGACAGAATTAAGAGAAAATTAACGGATTTATCACATTATTTATTCAGAGAATTGTCATTTCCGAACGGGGTATTTTTAATGACTGGAACGGGAATTGTGCCTGATAATGATTTTACTTTATTGAGTGGCGATGTCGTGAATATTACGATTGAA
>JAYUIP010000910.1:0-11439 GCA_043765945.1 Arcicella sp. | reverse complement strand
ATTATTCGTTACCTCAAAATTGATTAAAAATATCGGTTTATAGAAATTTAAAACCTTTTACAAAATAAACCCTCAATAGTTGATAACTATTAAGGGTTGTTGATAAGTATGTGAATAGTGTTAATTCTTCTTAAATACATAAATCAAACTTGAATAATTCCCGTTATTAGTTCCTGCATCCAGATTTGATTTTAAGCCGTCCATAAATGCTTTTAAATAATTGATTTTACCCGTTTGGTATTTTGTACTTAACATCGAAACATAAAAAGAATCAAATTTCATGGGTAAAGTTTTTTCTAATCGAAATCCTTTTTGTTCAAATAATTGCTTAATAGATTTTTGCGAGAAATGATACAAGTGTCTTGGAACATCATAAGCTGCCCATTGTTGTTGATATGTTTCTGCATCTTTCGATTCATGGTTTGGAACAGCAATAATCAAGAAACCATTTTCCGAAAGTCTTTCCATCAGCCAATCCACCGTTTCATTCAATAAGTGTACGTGTTCAAGCACGTGCCACATCGTGATTATATTAAATTGCTCATTTTGAAAAGAACTTAAAATTTCCGTTTTAATAGTAACCCTATTGATTTCTTCCGCAATTTGTCTTGCCCCTAAATCTGGCTCTATGCCATTTACTTTCCAACCATTTTCTCTGGCTTCGTTCAGAAACATACCCGTTCCACAACCAACATCTAATAACTTACCTTTTTGTGGATAAAGGCTATTGATTAGATTTAATTTACCTTTCAAGGTATATTTTCTAACGGCGTGGTAAATCTTCGCAATGAGTCCTTTTGAAGTATTGGTATGTGAAATATAAGATTCATCCTTATAATACTCCCCTATCTCATTTTGGTCAGGTCGTGGATTTGTGAATTTAAAACTACAAGATTTGCAAGTTACAATCTGAAATCTTTTCTGACTAACGGTATAATCCTGTACTTCTAAATATTTTTCAAAGGTATCATTTTGACAAACGGGGCAATTACTGATTTGTTCCATTCTAATTTTTAGTGTTTTCACAAAGATACAAAAAAAGACCTGCACGGTTTTAATTCCATACAGGTCTAAAATTATAACAATAAATTATCTTCCAATATAAACCATCAATACTGAAATATCAGAAACTGAAACTCCGCTTATTCTCGAAGCCATGCCAATCGTTTGTGGTCTAATCTTCGTTAACTTTTGACGACCTTCAATAGATATTGTTTTCAGTTTCATATAATCAAATTCTGCTGGAATATTCAAGTTTTCTAATCGTTCAAGTTTATTAACCATCAATTGCTCCTTCTCGATATAGCTTTCATATTTTACATTAATTTCTGCTTGCTCTAATATTTCATCATCGTATTTTGAAAATAATATTTCTGTTTCTTCTGTCAATGTTCTTAAATGGGAGATTTCAACATTTGGTCTTCTCAATAAATTCCACAGAGATACTTTTTCTCTCAATGCTGCTGTTCCAAAACTTTCTAATTTCTCATTAACATCAATTGGATTAACTTTCAATGCTTTTATTTCCTCAATCAATTCGTGGGCTTGTCGAATTTTATTTTGAACATTTACTAATCTTTCATCCGATGCTAATCCAATTAAATGCCCTCTCGCAGTTAAACGCACATCAGCATTATCTTGTCTTAGTAAAGTTCTATACTCGGCTCTTGAAGTAAACATTCTGTATGGTTCATCAGTGCCTTTATTTATCAAGTCATCAATCAAAACTCCGATATATGCCTCCGAACGATTTAGTACAAAATCAGGAAGTTCATTTGCTTTCTGATGGGCATTTATCCCAGCCATTAATCCTTGACACGCTGCTTCTTCATATCCCGTTGTACCATTTATTTGTCCTGCAAAAAATAAGTTCTTTATCAGTTTTGTTTCCAACGTTGCTTTTAATTGCGTTGGTGGAAAGAAATCGTATTCAATGGCATAACCTGGACGAAACATTTTTACATTTTCAAATCCTGGAATTTTCTTTAAAGCTTCATATTGTACATCTTCGGGCAAAGAAGTTGAAAAACCATTGACATATACTTCAACGGTATTCCATCCTTCTGGTTCCACAAATATTTGATGACGGTCTTTATCAGCAAAACGATTTATTTTATCTTCAACCGATGGGCAATAGCGTGGACCTAATCCTTTAATTCTTCCCGCAAACATCGGTGATTTATCGAATCCTGTTTTTAATACATCATGAACTTCTTGATTAGTATAAGTTATCCAACAGCTACGTTGTTTCGTTAATGGTTCTGTATTAGTATATGAAAATTTACTTGGATTTTCGTCCCCCTTTTGTTCTTCCATTTTAGAAAAATCCAAACTTCTCGCATCTACTCTGGGCGGTGTCCCCGTTTTCATTCTGCCCGCTTCAAAACCTAATTCAACTAATTGTTCAGTAATGCCAGTAGCTTTTCCTTCGGCTGTTCTGCCACCACCAAAGTTTTTTTCTCCAATATGAATTAAACCATTCAAGAATGTACCATTTGTTAAGATAACAGATTTAGCTTTGAACTCGACTCCCAATTGTGTCTTTACTCCTACTACTTTATTGCCATTTACTAACAATTCTGATACGGTGTCTTGCCAAAAATCCACATTAAGGTTTTGTTCTAACGTCATTCTCCATTCCTCGGCAAATCTCATTCTATCTGATTGACAACGTGGAGACCACATCGCAGGTCCTTTTGAACGGTTTAACATTCTGAATTGAATCATTGTCTTGTCCGAAATAATTCCAGACATTCCTCCGAGGGCATCTACTTCACGAACTATCTGCCCCTTTGCAACACCCCCCATCGCTGGATTACATGACATTTGAGCAATGGTATTCATGTTCATTGTAATTAATAAAACCTTTGAACCCATTTTAGCCGCAGCGTGTGCCGCCTCGCATCCTGCGTGTCCTGCACCTACTACTATTACATCATAATTTTTGTACATTTCTATTTACTTTTATTATAATATTTTTGTAATTTTTATAACATTTAATTTTTCGTTTCATAGTCAAAATTAACCAACTGTTCCACGTGGAGTGTTTGATTATTTCTGGTTAAAATGATTTAGAAAAGTAAGATATAGTTATTTTCCAATAGTCTCAACTCAGCCATATCGTCGATAGAATGGTCATCATAACCACACAAGTGCAAAAGTCCATGAACAACAACTCGTCTAATTTCCTCTTCAAAATAAGTATTTAAAGTATCTGAATTATCTGTAACACGTTCAATACTTACAAAAATATCTCCTTCAATAGTAGTTTCATCCTCAGAATTATCAAATGTTATGATATCTGTGTAAGTATCATGGTTTAAATATTCAAGATTAATTTTGTGTAAATATTGATCAGAACAAAAGATATAGTTTAGGTCAGTAATTCTAAACCCTTCTTTTTCAGCTACTTTCCTTAACCAGACTTTAAACTTATTCCTATCCTTAAATTTAAAATCTATATCTTCATTAAAAAAATTAATCATTTGATATTATTGTTAAAAAATCTATTAAAATCATAAAACAAAGATACAACACATTTTATTAGCAAATGAAAAACAGTAACTTAGCATATCATAAATGTAAAGTCAAATATACAATAACATGAAAATAATACTTTTGATAGTAGAATATCTTTTAACTTCGATTACGATACTAAGTGTTTCGCAATTAAGTTTTGGACAAAAACCGAAAGATGGGCTAAGACATAGAGAAGAAAAATACGAATCAACGGGTATTCCTAATAATTGTGATGATAAAATATATGCCGTAACAGAAGTTGGTAACTTACTGGAAATTGAAAATATTGAAAGTAAAGACAGAACAATCAAGCAATTGGGTACTGCTTTACCATTCAAATGCAACGCTTTTGCCAAAGGAACAAATAATAAACTTTATGCAGTTAATGGTTACGAACAATCACGCACAGTTGTATATGAGTATAACCCGAAGAGCCGACAAGGAAGTTTCAGTAAATGGACATTACCTTCAAATGCGGATGGTGGCTGGGTTTCAGGAGCGGTAGATTCAAAAGGAAAACTGTACTTTATTTCTACTACAATGGAAAATCTCGTTAGAATTGATATTCGAAAGGGAGAACCAGATGTGATTTGGTCAGATAATATGACAGTAGAAGGTTGGAAAAAAGAGAATTGTAAAAATGGATGTAATTTTTTTATTAATCAAACAGATGAATTAGTCGTAAAAGAGAATAGAGGAAATGGAGTTTGGTACATTTCAATAAATGGTGAATTTAAGGTCACAAAAGCTAATGTCATAAATGTGAGTAATGAAATCAATCCTACCAATGATATTATGGAATACATAAATTCCTCTGGAAGTATGATGACGTTTTTACTGGGTAGAAATACAATCTTTAATTATTCAATAAAGAGAAATGATGTTAATTCATTAGTAAAAATTGATACTATGAAACTGGGTTTTCTAACTGAAATAGCTGGATGCAATAATTTTGTTAAAAAACCAGAAAAAATAGTAGAAGAAGATAAAGATGAGTTAATTACTGCAACTACAAATATTAATGAAAGCATAAGATTAAAAAACATTATTTTTCAATTAGGTGAGTCAGAATTACAACTTGAATCTTACGGAGAATTAGATAAATTAGTAAGGCAATTAAAGAAATATCAAAAAGTAGAAATTTTATTAGAAGGTCACACGGACATCACGGGGGATGCAGAAGAGAATATTCAACTATCGCTGGAAAGGGTTAATTCATGCAAGAAATATCTCGTAATCAAAGGCATAGAGGGACGAAGAATACAGACTAAGGGGTATGGAAGTGCAAAGCCTCTAAAACGGTCAGGAAACGAAAAAGAACGTGAAATCAATAGACGTGTAGAGTTTAAAGTCATTAAGGGAATAGGCTGATTTCGATGTTAGATGTTCGGTTTTTGGGGTTAAAGACTTAAAATTTGCAGATAAGTACTAAATAAACAAAATTATTAAATGAAAAATGCCCTGTAAATGAATACAGGGCATTTTTCATTTAATAATTCAATAACTAAACATCGAACATTCAAAACCGAACATCGAAAATTAATTAATCTGTTTAAAATAGTTATCAACTTGACGTTTATAATAGGGATTCAAATTTGGCGGAACGGTACGAAGTAATTCAGTCTGTTTCTGTTTATCCTTCACATATTGCTGAAATTGAGGTGGAGCTTTTCTTTCAAAAGCCTGACGAGCCGTTTCTGCCTTGCGTTTTTGGTCTTCTTCTTGTTCTTTCATAGCTTTTTCAGACTCTAACAAACGAGTTAATAGTTCTTGTTGGCGTTTCATCATTTCTGGGTTAATTCGTTTATTAACGAGATCCGTTTCTGTTTCTTCCATCTTTTTCATCATATCTTTAATTTCATCACCTAATTTTCGCCCTTTCTCAGTTCCTTTTGAACTGTCCAAAAAGCCTTGAAGCATTTTTCTAAGTGCAGATTGCTCTCGAGCCATTCTTGCTAATTGTTCGGAAATACCTCCCTGCCCTTTTGAGCCTTTTTGCATGGTTTTTCCCATTTGCTCATTCAATTCTTTTTGAGCTTCTCCCATACTTTTTTGCTTGCCTTTGCTTTTTCCTTTTCCGCTTCCAGAACCAGCCATCATTTGCTGATTTTGCTGCATTTGTTTTAGAACATCGGATAATAATAAAGCTAAATTGTTCATAGTGGTCATAGCAAATTGCTGTTTGGAAGTCGTCATGGCTAATTTACGTTCCTTAATTAACTTCACCGCATCGGTCATGTGACCTTTCATGTTATTCATTTCACGGGTTACAAAAGTTTCAATCTGTAATACACGTTTCGATAAAGCATAAAGACTATCTTCAATCACTTTCGCATCGTCTTGTAATTTGATTTGATCTTGGGAAAGTTTAACAAACCGTGGATCTGATGGATTTATACCTCTGAAGTCTTTCATTAAACGTTCTTGGTCAAAAGAGACGGTAACTAAGTTTTCAAGAATATCTCTTAAATCATCCATATTTTCTTCATTCTGTTTTGATTCTTGTTGCTGTTTGGCTTCGGCAAGTTTTTGAGCAAGATTTCTCATTTTCCTGGCAGCCCGTTTTTGTTTTTCGGAAGCACTTTTATTATCACCTTTATCCATTTGTCTCTCCGAATCCTTTTGGTCTTCCGAAATATCCTCTTGCTGTTCCTTATCCATATCCATTTTTTCCGAATTTTTCATCTCCTCATTCATCTTCTCAGCTTCTTTCAAATCCTTTTTCAAGTCATCAAATTCTTTGCTTAACTTCTCCTGTTCCTTCTTATTTGCTTCATTTTCCTTTTGTTTCTCGGCAGAATTATCGGGTTTCTTGTCAGTTTGCTCATTTTTCTCGGCTAACTTTTCCTCTTTTTCAGCCTGATTTTCGAGTTCTTTAATGGCTTTATCCATTTTTTGGTCGAGTTGCAACTTTTTGAAAAGGTCTTTCATTCGCTCTAATTCTTTCTCCGCATTCTTTTCTTTATTTTTAATCCGTTCCATTTGCTCTAACATCTTATTATCTTCTGGATTTTGTTCGAGCATTTTCTTCAATTCATCATACATTTTTTGAGCCTCTGGATCCATCAATTCGTTCATCATCTTCTGCAAAGCGTCCATTTTCTGTTGATTTTCAGGTTTTTGTTCATCAAAACGTTGCTGTTTATCATTCAAATTTTGGTTTTGTTCTTGCATTTGTTTGATTTCATTCATCAATTCTTCCTTCTTTTTGATGAGTTCTTCGGCTACTTTCTTGTCTTGAAAATCAAGTTCTTTTTTATTTTTCAAGCGACTTTCCAGAGCGGCAATTTCCTTACGAAGTTTCTGGGCTTTTTCGAGTGTTTTCTCAATTTGTGCTTCGGCTTTATCAATTGAATTATCAATTTCTTTATCAATCGCTTGTTTGTCGGGTATGGCATAATTCATTATTTGCGAACGGGTAGATTTTGCCCCATTTACGCCGTCATTATCCCAAACTTGCACAAAATATTCAATCTTATCAGCAGGACTCAATTTCAAACTATCCAAATTCCATTGTTTATAGAAACTCTGAATGGTTTGCGATGGATTTATCGGCAAATTAATACTGGCATAATTCTGAGTCGAAGGTTTTCCATCTCGCAAGACTTTATAGAATATTGCTAATTTACTGATACCATAGTCATCGGCAATGTTTCCACCCAAAACCATAAAATTATACAGCGTTGAGTCTTTATATTGCTCTAAACTCAACTGAGGGTGTTTGTCAGGCACAACATTCAAAAAGAAACTTATGCCATCTGAATTTGAAGCATACTGATTTTTCAAAAAAACTTTGTAAGTTCCAGAGGTTTTTACTCGACGAGAAAGGTCGAAACCACCACCTAACAGTTTCTTTTCAGCGTAATAACGTTTTCCATCACCTTCAAAAACCATGATAATAGAGTCTGTATTAGTAACATTAAAATCCCAATCAATGGCTGTACCTTCTGGAACGGTTAAATTACCAACATTTTTCAGGGACTCATTCGGCTTACTGAGGTATTTAGGATAGTTTAAATCCACATCAAAAAAGGCCAAACTTGGACGATTCACAATTTCAATTTCATATTCTGCCGATTTGAAACCTGCCGCCTCAAATTTGAAATCAAAATTTTGCTGAACTTTTGAAAAAGTGTAAGTATAATGACGTTTATCAACCGTTTCCATTTTCAATTTACGGTCGTTGTGCATCAAATAAACTGATTCGGGAATTGTATTACCTTGAAGCGTTAAATTTACCGTAAAGTCCTCATTTTTAAAGGCTTGCAATTTTTTGTTCTCCAATAAAAACGTAAATGGAGCTTCTTCTTGGTATTCATTTTTAAAGTTTACGATGCGTTCAGTACTTTTTGAAAAGAAAGCAGGGTATAACATTAAAATCAATATGATTACTCCCGCAGGTAAAGCAGCAAATTTGAGATACTTGCGGTTATCATTGATCTTTATGGCATCAGCAAACTTCAAAAAGCCCAATTGTTTTGACTTTTGATTGATAGAAGCCAACAGTAATTCGTTTTGTTCACGGTCAAGCGTACGAGTGAGTTGGAGGGTATTCACTAACTTATCACCTACTTCTGGAAAATACTTTCCGATTTGATCGGCAGCTTGCTCATTTGAGAGCGGTTTCTTTTCTCCGTATAAAAACATCAATGGTTTAACAACCCAAAAAATGGTAGAAACAATGAAAGCAGCCAAGAACGAAAAGAAAAGAATCGTTCTAAAAGTTGACCCGAAATGTCCAAAATATTCGAGGGTATTAAAAACCAAAAAGGCGGACAAAATAACTGCCGCCGTGAAAATAGAGCCTTTTATAAGCCTGTTGAGGTAATATTTTTTTTTATACTCCTCAATACGCATCAAAAGCGTAGCAATTGGTGAAGTTGTCATACTGATAAAATTTCGTTAGAATATATATTGCAAATTCAATTCCAAAAGGGTTGATAAAAAGTAAATACAGTGATTTAGATTTACTTTTCATGTACTTATTAAGCATTACTTTCAAAATTTAGAGTCTCATTACTTTTTTGGCAAAACATCAATTAATTTCCAATAAAACAGGACAATGGTCAGAATGTTTGGCGTCACAAAGAATCTCAGCATGAATCAAACGCTCACGCATGGATTCGGTAGCACAATGATAATCAATCCGCCAACCTAAATTTTTTGTCCTTGCTCCTGCCCGATAACTCCACCAAGTATAATGATGAGGGTCTTGATTGAAATGTCTAAAAGTATCAATGAAGCCATTTTCCAAAAATCCACCCACCCAAGCTCTTTCTTCGGGTAAGAATCCCGAACTATTAGTATTTGATTTTGGATTATGAATATCAATCGGATGATGACAAATATTGTAATCTCCAGAAATAATCAAATTCGGAACTGCTTTTTTCAATTCGTGGATATATTCGTGAAAATCGGTAAGCCATTTCATCTTAAAACCTTGACGCTCCTCCCCGCTCGAACCCGACGGCATATACACTGACATTAACGAAAAACCTTCAAAATCAGTACGTAAAACCCTGCCCTCTCGGTCATAAATTTCAATACCACAACCATGAACTATTTTCGTAGGTTTTACTTTCGTAAATATTGCGACACCCGAGTAACCTTTCTTCTGGGCGGCATACCAGTGAATTTCGTAACCTAATTCTTCAAATATAGTCTTGTCAATTTGGTGTTCTTCCGCTTTGACTTCTTGCAAACAAATCATATCGGCATCGGTGGTTTTTACCCAATCCGCAAAACCTTTTGAAATGGCGGAACGAATACCGTTGACATTGTAAGTTATAATTTTCATGCAGTTAATTTTAAAATGGTTATACAAAAACTTCCTTTTCAAAATACTCAATCACGTGTGCTTTCATCAATTTTTCTTGTTCAACGATATTCACAAAAGGCAAAGGTTGAATTAGTTTCCAATGAGGCCACCCATCTTGATCAGTGCCTTCGAGTTCATAAATTCCACTAAAACTTAATGCCTTACAAATGGCAATGTGCATCAAATCTTGTTTCTGTTCTTTGGTAAAAAACTGATGTCCTTTGCCCAACTCTTGCACGCCCATGAGAAACAAAACTGAGTCTAAATCGGCGGGACGCTTGCCCATTGCGTTTTCTAATTTATCTAATAACGATTCCCATTCCTGGGTTAAATTTTCCATATTTTAAGCTTTAATTAATTCCTCCCAATATTCTGTCGCACGACGAAGATGTGGTATAACAATCGTTCCTCCAATGAGTGTGGCAACTGAAAATATCTCCTGAATTTCTTCCGATTTTACCCCTAATTCATAGCATTTCCCGAGGTGATATTTTACACAATCATCGCAACGCAAAACCATTGAACACGCTAATCCCATCATCTCTTTTGTCTTCTCAGACAAGGCTCCGTTGGCGTAAGTATTGGTGTCGAGATTGAAAATTCTTTTGATAACTTTATTGTCTGAAGCCATGATTTTTTCATTCATCGTGCTTCGATAATCATTAAATTCTGTAACTAGACTCATGTATTTTTGTAGGTTGATTTTATGTAATAAATTTGTGATATGAATAATCACATCTATTGTCAAGTTTAAATGAATAAGACTACCCGTATAACAATAAAACAAAGTTAATCAATATCACGGACTACCAATATTTTCAAAAGATTTTGTACATTTATTCTTTCAAAATTTAACCATTATTTGCATCATGTTTCAATCGTTCATTGACCTTATTTTTCCACGAATTTGTGCGGGTTGCCAACAGCCATTACCACTCAACGAAACACAAATTTGTGTGGACTGTCGCTTCGAATTACCCTTCACAAATTCGCACATTTACGAAGATGACAAACTCAATAAAAGGTTTATGGGTAAAGTAAAACTTGAATATTCGCTCGCCTACTTAAAATTCGTGAAAGGAGGCAAAGTTCAACGGATGATGCACGAGTTAAAGTATAAAGGAAATATTGAGGTAGGAGAAATTTTGGGGAGAATGTATGGCTCTGATTTAAAGGAGAATGGCTTTTCTGATAAATTTGATTTGATTTTACCCGTTCCCCTTCATACAAATCGATTAATCATTCGAGGATATAATCAATCTGATTCATTAGCAAAAGGACTCTCGGAAAGCCTACAAGTAGCATGGCGAAACGATGTGTTGAAAAGAGGAATTGAAACAAAAACTCAAATCACTAAGACCAGATTGGAGCGTTATGAAAACATGAAAGATGTCTTTTTTGTGGATAAACCAGAAGGACTTTCAAGCAAAAGAATCGTGGTAATTGATGATACATTAACAACAGGTGCAACCCTAGAATCTTGTGTTTTGGCATTAAATGATGTAGGAGTAGAAAAGGTTTCAATTATTGCTTTTGCTGCGACCTATTAGCACAAAAAAAGAGTCATTAAAAATTAATTTAATGACTCTTTTCTGTAAAGAAATTCTTACTTATTAGTACCAGCTCTAATCATCGCACAACGGAAACCAATGGTTGAAGTTGCTGAATCTTGGTCGATGAAACGACGTGTTCCTGGGGCTAACCAGTAGGCAACATCTGCCCATGAACCACCTTTGAATACTCTTGATTTGTTGTCAATCAACGAGTTGTTATTTTTCTTGTCGTAAGTCTTTTCTTTATCTAAAAAGTCACTTCTACGAATAGGATTCAAGTCATTAAAATCTTCGTAAGATAATGGACGATACAAGTCAAAAACCCACTCATTTACGTTACCTGCCATTTGGTATAAACCGAAGTCATTCGCTGGATATGAATAGATTTCATTCGTGATAATTGCACCATCATTTGACTTACCCGCAATACCCGCATAGTCACCACGACCCCGTTTGAAGTTGGCTAACATCGTTCCTTTTTTCTTACCACGAGCAGCACGCATATTTGGTCCATCCCAAGGATAAATTCTTTGGTTTGTCTGATTTTCA
>JAYUIP010000909.1:0-1334 GCA_043765945.1 Arcicella sp. | reverse complement strand
AATCAAGGGTTTGTAGAAAATTATAGCTTTTCTTCGGAGGTGGTAAATGATGATTTAGTGTTTGATTATAAACTTCGTTCGGGCGTTTGCCATAGTTTTAATGCGAGTATGTTGATGAGGGGGATTGGGATTGAGATGGGGTAATTTTAAAAGAAAACCCCTTGAAAAGTTTAGTTTCCAAGGGGTTTTCTTAAAATAAATACTAATTTATCGCTTCTAATAGTTATTCAAGTTCCCCTTTTGCAAGGTTATCTCTATCTGACTTATCGTAAACCGTCAGTAAATAAACATCTTCTTGGCTAATATGAACATAAGTAATAACTCTTGCCCCAGCTGCCTTTCCCTTTTTCTTAGATTCAATTTTGAGCCGAACTTTATAACAAGATTTTCCTAAATTATCTCCCTGAATTGGGTTCTCTTCCAAGTCTTGGATTAGCCTCAATAAGTCCAATTTAAAGGAAGCGTACCTCTTCGAAAGCCTTTTAGCGTCCTTTTGGAATCTATCTGTTAGTGAAATATTATAACTCATTGATAAATTCTCTGGCAGATTTAAGTTTAATTTTTCCCTGTTTCGCTAAATTCACTTCTTCGATAGCCTCTTTTAATCCTTGTAAAATCTGTTCTTTTGAAGGTTCGTCATCTATTAAAATGGAAGCAAGTTCAGCCCTTTCCTTTTTGGGGAGTTGTCTTGCTAATTCTACCAATTGATAGAATGAGAGTGATAAATTGACATTTAAGGATGTTTGCATAATTTATAATTTCTATTCTTACCCAATATTACAAAAAAAGTACCACAAAAGTTCTACTCCTTCGTCACCTTCTTAGCCACCATTCCTTCATTGGTCATAATCTGCAAAACGTAATTTCCTCTGGTCAAATTATGAATGTTCAAGGTCATTGTATTCGATTTATCTCCTTGTTTTTCAAGTACTTGCCCGCCAGATATGGCATTAAGTCTTACAGATTCTATCTTTAAATTCTTGGGAACAACAATCCGTATTTCATCACTCGTTGGATTGGGCGAAACCGTTATGCTTACTTCCAAAGTGGGTTCTGAGGCAAGCGGTTTTGTTAAAGCTACATCTTGACGAGCATCCGATAAAACACTGGCACAACCATCCGCTGTGACCACTTGAACATTGAATCTCAAGCCTGAAACAATTTGAATAACTTGTGAACCTCTCAATGATTCCAAGATCGCTCCGTCACGATACCAAACATTACCCGTTGCTGAGCTTGATGTATATTCCCAATAATCTCCGTTATTATCTGTCTTTTTAACCACTGAAATGGTTGGTTTTAAGGGATTTACGCAAAACGAATCTGCTCTGGCT
>JAYUIP010000908.1:0-1337 GCA_043765945.1 Arcicella sp. | reverse complement strand
CTTCCATGTACTTTTTTTCAAGAGCGGGTGAGTTCAATTTGCCCACAGGAGGTAATTGAGCGGTATCTCCCACAAAAATTACCTTATTATTATTGTAATCTGTTTCTGGATTTGTGAAGACATATTCCATTAAATCAGTCAGTAAACCCGCCGAACCATACTCAGCATCATCCGAAATCATGGAGGCTTCATCAATAATAAAAACAGTATCAGTAGCGTAATTATTCTGCCGTTGAAATTCAAGATTACCCGTGAAAGCATTGGCAACTTGCCGATAAATTTTTTTATGAATTGTCAAGGCTTTTTTATTGGAATAATTACCCATCACTTTTGCTGCACGTCCTGTGGGAGCCAGTAACACTGATTTTAATCCAAATTTTGGCAAAACCTTTATGATGGAACTAATGACTGTTGTTTTTCCCGTACCTGCATACCCTTTCAACAAAAAACAAAGCGGACCAAAATCATCTTTATTGGTCATAAAATCATCCATTTTCTTGAATAATTCTACTTGTCCATTGGTTGGTTCAAAAGGAAATTTTTGACGAAGGAGGAAGGATGGTGTTGGGTTTTCGGTTGACATTTATTCGAAGATGAAACGGTGTTTTAATTTTTTAGGGGGATAATCAGGTTTATCCCAAAAACCATCATAAGATTGTCTTCTACTTTCAACCATTGCTTTATGGTTAAAATCAAGAATTTCATCGGTTTTCTTGGCTCTATTTAGTTTATCAATATCCAAATTTGGCAGAATCCTTATTTCATGTTCCGTGAAATCATAGAAGAAATAAGCATTAAAATCATAAGATAATTCATCAGGGCTAATTAATAGAACGTCAAATTTATCTCCCTTCACCTTCTGACAGTGCGCACAAGCAACATATAAATTATTCCAGTTACAAACATCAAGAGGAAATTTTGATTTTGGTTTAAAATGATCAATTGTTTCATCCGCACTCATTAAGGGAAAGCCATCACAATATGAGCAATGGTTATCGGTTTGAGCTAACAAAATCGGGAAAACCAAGTGATTTAATTTCTGCCTATTTATTTTGGGATAATTGTAATAAGACCTATTAATTTGTTTCGCATAACGTTCTCCATAAACAATCCATCGTTGTTTGGTATTTGTTTTAGAAAAAGCCTCTAATAATACATCAGGGCAAGTTTTTCGAGTAAATTTTCTCATTGTAAAACTAAACTAATTCTTTTTGAGTGATTCTTTTCAATTGATTCATTTCCATACCCATCATTTGTTCTAATTCGGTGCTTTGAGACGCTAAATGTTTTACGAGTTGATTAAATTCATCCGAATTATATTCATAACCCATCATAAT
>JAYUIP010000907.1:0-11505 GCA_043765945.1 Arcicella sp. | reverse complement strand
CAGGCTCTAACACGTTGAGAGACAAGGCATTATTGGGTTGGTCGCCTGCTTTGTACGTAACAGATACACCCGCTTTTAAGCCCAATAAATCAGCCATTGAACTACTTATTCCACCATGATTTGAAAAAACTGGGCGAATATTTGGCAGTATATTTGAAGAAAAACCAAAGTGTTTCATCACCTCTTCCGAAACAGAGTTCATTTGAAAATCCCAAAAAATTCCTTCCGATAAAGCTGAATTTGAAGTAGTGATCTCACCCGTTAATTTCATGGAAATAAAATCACCTGGCAACATAATTTTATAAACCGAACCATAAATTCGAGGTTCATTTTCTTTGACCCAAGCCAATTTTGAAGCCGTAAAATTACCAGGAGAATTTAACAAATGTGATAAACAATGCTCCGCCCCAATTGCTTCAAAAGCCTTATTGCCAATTTCCACCGCTCGACTATCGCACCAAATGATGGACGGTCTTAAAACCCTAAAATTTCTATCAACCATCACTAAACCGTGCATTTGATAGGCAATTCCAATGGCTTGAATATCTTTTGGATTATATTTCCCTGTTGAGTTACACCGCAAAATAGCTTGTTCAATACAATTCCACCACATTTCGGGGTCTTGTTCTGCCCAACCTGTTTGCGGCGAAGAGATTGTATTTTCAGTATCTGGAAATTGTGCGGAGGCAACTAATTTTCCAGTTGAGCCGTCCACAACGGATGCTTTGATGGAAGAAGTGCCTAAATCTAAGCCTAAAAGTAGCATTTGAATAGTGTTTGAGATTGATTCAATGTCGTTCAATTAAGAGATTTAGATTGTTTGGAAAAAACTTCCCGAAAGTTATAAAACTTTCGGGAAGTTAATTGGCTTTACTAAACGACATTAGATTTTGTACCCTGCAAAAATAGGAGAAAATAACGAATTGTTCTATACAGTTCTATCTAAGAATTAAAACCAAAATTCTAATGATTTGAATATTTGGTTATAGCTTTGTGTAAGTAGTTAAGCATTTAAAGAACACATCATGCTCAAAATCCAAAATATTACCAAAACATACCAAGAAAAAGTAGTTGTTAATTCAATATCCTTAGAAGTAAATGCAGGTGAAATCGTAGTGATTGTGGGAGAAAGCGGCTCGGGTAAAACAACTTTATTGAACATTATTTCTGGAAATACAAAACCTGATTCTGGTTCGTTACAGCTTGATAATCAATATATTGACTTATATTTTAACAGGTTAATCAAGGACTTCCCTACGATTAAGCTTGTACCCCAAGATTACAGATTAAAACCCGATTACACGGTTGCTGAAAATATTGATTTAGCACTTACAAAATTCAAAAATGAATATAGAACCAAGCGAGTTCAAGACCTTGTTGAGTTATGTGGGATTTCAGAAATTAAGGATAAAAAGCCCCGTGAAATATCGGGAGGAGAAAAACAACGAACTGCCATCGCACGTGCCATTGCGGACGAACCTTTGGTGCTTTTATTGGATGAACCTTTCAGTAATTTAGATTCAATAAATCGCACGCAATTACGCAGTAAAATTATAGAAATTATTAAGCAAGAAGGGATTGGATGTATTCTCGTAACGCACGATTTATTGGATGCTTTTTTGGTGGCTGACCGAATTGGAATCATGCAAAAAGGAAACCTATTATTAGTAGATTCCCCTCAAAATATCTTTCAACAAACTAAAAATCAATACGTTAGAAATTTTGTAGATTCAGCCATGCAACCGATTGAAGTGTTTTTAAAATCGTATGCGGAATTGTTTTGATATTATCGAAGATCAAACAACTAAAATCGAAATTTAAACTGTTTTCACATAACTCCCTAACCACTTAATTTCTGATGTATGTTTTGCCATGATGCTTTGAACGCTATCATCCAAGAAATATCCATCAAACTCCATTAAAAACCAGAAATTAAATTGGTCGCCTTCTTTCACAGGGCGACTTTCTATCTTCAGCAAGTTAATCCCCTGATTTTCAAACTCTTGCAAAAATCTTACAAGCGTTCCAGGCTTTCCGTCTTCGGGTAATCTTGCAATAACGGTTGTTTTATCATTCTCACTTTTCTGATTTACAAAATCTTTTCCAATGATAAAAAAACGAGTTCTGTTTTGGGCAGAATCTTGAATGTTATCAAAAAGAATTGGAACATCAAATAATTTTGCGGCAATGTGCGAACAAATTGCCGCTGAATCTGTCTCTTGTCCCGCCAACTTTGCGGCTTTTGAGGTCGAATCTACTTGCACAAAAAAATCATCTCCTTTTGCTCCAAAATAGTCGTTTAAAAACTTTTCGCATTGACCAAAAGCAATATCTTTTGAGTAAATTTTCTTAATATCGGATAACTTTTCAGCCTTCGTGGCGAACGTAAAATGAACAGAAATCACGACCTCCGCTACGATTTTTAAATCGGTTTCATTCAATAAATCAATGGTTTCTTTAACAATTCCTTCCAAATTATTCTCAATCGGCACAACGCCAAACCTTGCACGACCCGTGTCAACGCCTTGAAACACAGAACGAATGTTCGGAAGAGCTAAATAATCACTCATGGCACCAAATCTACTTTCAGCAGCTTGATGGGTAAAACTGCCTTCTGGACCTAAATAAGCTATTTTTTCGGGTAGTTCAAGGTTTCGGGAAACGGCAAATATTTCTAAATAAATGGCTTCGATGGCAGAACGGTTCAGAAGTCCATTATTCATAGAATCTAACCTATCAACGATTTGTTTCTCTCTTTCTGGACGATAAATAACAGTTTGCGTACTCTTTTTAAGCTCACCCACTTGCTTAACAACTTCCATCCGCTTGTTCAAAATTTCAAGCATCTGATTATCAAGTGAATCTATTTGATTTCGTAATTCTTCGAGAGTCATAGTAGTTATTGGTTATTAGAAATTGGTTATTAGTTAGAGGTAGCTTTTTTTCCAATAACTAATAACTAAATTTTAGGCTGCTAATTCAGCGGGATCTTTTTCAACGATTAGATTTTCAATGATAAATTTCTGACGGTCGGGTGTATTTTTACCCATGAAATAGGTCAGAATTTTTGGAATGGTGGTGTCCTTGGTCAGAATAACAGGTTCGAGGCGAATATCATCGCTGATAAACTTGCCAAATTCTTCTGGTGAAATCTCTCCTAAGCCTTTAAAACGAGTAATTTCAGGCTTTGGACTTAACTTCAGCATTGCTTTTTGTTTTTCATCTTCATCATAACAATAAATCGTTTCCTTTTTATTTCTTACTCTAAAAAGAGGCGTTTCCAAAATATACAAATGCCCATTTCTTACTAAGTCTGGAAAAAATTGCAGGAAGAAGGTCATCATTAATAATCGAATGTGCATTCCGTCAACGTCAGCATCGGTTGAAATGATAATTTTATGATAACGTAATCCCTCCAAACCTTCTTCAATATTCAAAGCGTGTTGCAAGAGGTTAAATTCTTCATTTTCGTAAACAATCTTTTTCGTAAGCCCAAAGCAATTTAATGGCTTTCCTCTTAAACTAAATACCGCCTGTGTTTGAACATTCCGTGATTTTGTAATTGAACCACTGGCAGAGTCCCCTTCCGTAATGAAAAGCATCGTATTGTACCTTTCTTCCAACTTTTCATCCGTTAAATGAACCCTACAATCACGTAATTTTTTGTTATGGAGGTTTGCTTTTTTGGCTCTATCATTGGCAAGTTTTTTAATTCCTGCCATATCTTTCCGTTCTCGCTCCGACTGTTCAATCCGCTTTTTAATTGCCTCCGCAGTTGCAGGATTTTTATGTAAGAAATTATCAAGATTAACCTTAACAAAATCACCAATAAAACTCCTTACTGATTGTGAACTTGTATCGGGCGAAACATTACTTGAACCTAATTTTGTTTTGGTTTGTGACTCAAATACGGGTTCTTGCACCCGAATAGCAATTGCACCAACGATACTGGTACGCACATCCTCGGGCGAATAATCCTTCTTATAAAAATCACGAACTGTTTTCACAAGTGCCTCACGAAATGCTTGTAAATGCGTTCCTCCTTGCGTAGTGTTCTGTCCGTTTACAAAAGAATAATATTCTTCTCCGTATTGATTTCCGTGGGTAATAGCCATCTCAATATCATTCCCTTTCAAATGGATAATTGGGTAACGTCTTTCATCTTCGGCAGAATATTTACTTAGAAGGTCAAAAAGTCCATTTTGGGAAAAATATTTTTGTCCATTAAAATTTACGGTCAATCCTGCGTTTAGATAAGCATAATTCCATATTAAATATTCCAAAAATTGAGGAATGTAATGATAGTTTTTAAATATAGTATTATCTGGCTCAAAAACCACATGAGTACCATTACGACCATTTGACTCAATTCCATCAGGTGATTCAGTCATTAATTCCCCTTGCTTGAACTCTGCCCATTTGGTTTTGCCATCACGAAATGATTGAACTTTAAAATAAGAAGCCAAAGCATTTGTGGCTTTTGTTCCAACACCATTTAATCCAACCGATTTTTGAAAAGCACCAGAGTCATATTTACCACCCGTATTGATTTTTGAAACACAGTCAATGACTTTTCCCAATGGAATTCCTCTTCCATAATCACGCACTTCAACACGGTGGTCTGATATTTTTATCTCTATTGTTTTGCCATTGCCCATCATGTGTTCATCAATTGAATTATCCATGATTTCTTTTACTAATACATAGATGCCATCATCGGCGGACGAACCATCGCCCAACTTCCCAATATACATTCCAGGGCGAAGGCGGATGTGTTCTTTCCAATCAAGCGACCGAATGTTGTCTTCGGTGTATTTTACAGTTTCTGCGATTGTGGACATATTTACAAGGAAGGATATTTAAAGTTGGTTGTATAAATTAAAATAATTGGATTTTAGATTTCGTTAAAACCCAATGAAACAATAACAAGAGGTACTTGAAGTTGGTGCAACCTTTCTCAAAGTTTGTCCGTCATTCAGAGAACAAAACTACAAAAAACATTAATAAACTATGAAATAAACAAGATTTAATTGTTCTTGGAATAATTAAACTATCGAATGGTCGTGTGAATTAACTAAAAGTTGATTTACTTTGTGCTTTAGAATTATCTTTATTGATGACATTAGCACATCCAAACTTTGCAATAAATCCTTAAATAACCCCAAAGGCTAAGATTTAAATATGTTGAAAAATAATTTAGCAAATCGTACTTGTAAGAAATCAAACAATTTTTCTTTAATTACACCTATCAAAAAATATCTGTTTTTTCTTTACACTCTTGGTTTTATCATCTTTGCTGATAAAATTTTCGCACAAAGTTTTCCGCTTGGGTCTCTACCTAATATAACTTTTCCAACTCAAATTCCAAGAACTTCAACGACAAGTTCATCCAGTGCCAATAATTCGGCGAGAACAATTATACAGTCAGGTTCGGAAAGAAATGTGAGTGATTCTATAAAATCTGCAAGAGTAGCGGCAGCACCTGCAATTATCATTGATTCAGTTTCACTTAACATTCGTAAGAAATTATACGGATTTAATATTTTCAATAATCCAAATATTTCATTTGAAACTTCCCTTAAAATTCCGACTCCTAAAAATTACACACTCGGAACTGATGACGAATTAATTATCGACATCAACGGTTTTTCAGAAGAACATTACACGCTACCAATTACTTCAGAGGGTTTTATTAGAGTTCCGAAAATAGGTAATGTGTTTGTCAGTGGAATCACAATTGAAGAAGCAAAAAAGCGGATAGTTGATAGATTATCAAAAATTTATGTAGGTCTTAAATCCTACAACGGAGCCGCACCAAACACTACTGCCACAGTATCATTGGGGAGTATTAGAACAATTAGAGTAACTGTATTAGGTGAAGTTGTCGCTCCAGGTTCTTATTCTATGTCTTCGCTTTCCAAGGTAATGAATGCCTTATATTTATCTGGTGGACCTAATG
Organism: Arcicella sp.; assembly: GCA_043765945.1. GTDB lineage: Bacteria > Bacteroidota > Bacteroidia > Cytophagales > Spirosomataceae > Arcicella. The sequence continues at coordinate 5,546 of JAYUIP010000907.1, read as the reverse complement.
AAAATGGTACTTTTAGAGATATTAGAGTTATTAGAGATAGAAGATTGATTGCACAAGTAGATTTGTACGACCTTTTAACGACTGGAAATCTTCGTCAAAATGTCACACTTCAAGATCAGGATATTATTCAAGTTGGAGCTTATAAATCTCGTATTGAAATCACAGGAAGACTAAGAAAACCCGCTATTTTTGAAAATTTGCCCAATGAAAGTTTAGAAAAAATAATTAATGACTATGCAAATGGTTTTGAATCAGATGCATACCGTCAAGTACTGAAAGTTCAACGATTTACTGATAAGGATTTGAAACTTATAGATTTAAATTATGATTTACTTTCATCTTTTTATCCAAAATCGGGAGATTTAATTACCGTTGAACAGATTTTAACCAACAGAGTTGAAAATTCTGTATCTTTAAATGGATCAGTTTTCAGAAGTGGGCGATATTCTGTAAGCGATAATCAAACGTTAACAAAATTAATTAAAAGAGCCGAGGGATTTAAACAGGACGCTTTTCTATCAAGAATTTCAATTGAGCGATTACTTGACGATTTAAGATTGGAGAATATTTCTGTAAACTATAATGATATAATTTCTGGCAAAACCCCTGATATTGTTCTTAAAAGAGAGGATGTAATTACCGTTTATTCAGTCCTTGATTTACTTGAGACCTATACAGTAAGAATCCAAGGTGAAGTTAACTTTAAAGAAGCCGCTCCAATTACTTCAACACCAACAAAAGGAACTACTGGTGTTGCAGATACTCCAACTGGAACGTCTGCTGAAACTCCAACCGCTTCATTTCCATACGTTAAAAATATGACGGTTGAGGACTTAATTCAAAAAGCAGGAGGATTAAAAGAATCCGCTGCCACTGGAAGAATTGAGGTTATCAGACGAAAAAAGAATATCGGGAAAGACGATCCCAGTCAAATTAATTCAACAATTGGTGAAAAATTCAATTTCTCCATAAATGGTAATTTGGCATTAGATGAAACATCATCAAAATTCATTTTGGAACCATTTGATGAAGTATTTGTCCGTTCATCGCCTAATTACGAAAAACAACAATTCGTTTCAATTGAGGGACAAGTCATTTTCCCAGGTGTATATGCTTTGGAAAGAAAAGACGAAAGAATTTCAGATTTAATGAGAAGGGTTGGTGGATTAAATGCCCAGGCTTATCCAGCAGGTGCAACGTTGATTCGTAAATTCAAAATTAGCCAACAAGAAGCTGCTCGAAAACGTAAACAATTTAGTGATTTGAGTGATAATAACGCCGATGTGTCTGTGAGAGTTGATGAAGTGAAAGAGGTAAGTGAAGAATCAATTGGTATTGAATTAGTAAAAGCTATCGAAAACATTGGCACACCAACTGATATGCTTCTTCAAGACGGAGATATTATCAGAATTCCCAAAGAACCACAAACTGTAAGAATGCAAGGGGAAGTTCTTTATCCTACTTCAACAAGATTTTTGGATGGAATGCCATTTAAGCATTATATTTCTGAATCTGGTGGGTTTACGGATCAATCTGCACGAAAGAGATCTTATATTGTGTACGCCAACGGCTCTGTTGATAGAACTCGAAAATTATTCGGTTTATTCAATATTTATCCAAAAGTTGAGCCTGGTTCTGAAATTATTGTTCCAAGGATGAACGTTAGACAAGCTGCAACAGACAGGCTCGCACAAACTATTACAGCTGTATCTGGAATTTTAACGAGTGCGATTGCATTGGTTGCAATTTTTGGACGCATTGGCAACTAAAAAAGCAAATTGATTTAAAGTTAAAAGCCCATAACACCTTTAAATTTAAAGTAAAATCAACTGAAAGAGAAATGTCAGATAATAAATATAATTCATTACCAGAAGACCAATTTTCATTTAATGATATTGTTAAAAGATTAGTTTCGTTTAAAAATTTAATAGTCAGAAACTGGAAAGTACTTGTATTAGCAATTATTTTGGGAACTGCTGGAGGCTATTTATTTGAAAGAATAACTCGAAAACCACCCATTTATATTGCCAAAATTGTTTTTAATATGGAAAACGGAGGTGGTGGAGGTGGAGGTGGCGGACTACAAGATTTAGCAAGTGCTTTTGGAATAAGTGGTGGAAGTTCTGCCAGTGCTGGTTTGTTTAGCGGTGATAACTTTATTGAATTGTTGAAAACCAAAAATTTATATAATCGTGCAGTACTAACAAGGGTAAATGTTTTTGGAAAAAATTATATTTTTGGAAATTATTATCTTGAGAAAAGTGGAATTTTAAAAGATGAGCTTGAAGAAGATGCTGCTATGCAAACGTTCAAATTTAAGCATGACAATTATGATTCTGCTTCAATTGACGAAAGATCAAAAGTTAGATTGGTCCAAAACTACTTAATGCCTTATACATTAGTTGCAAACGATAGTAAAAAAGCTACATTTTTGTCGCTTGCCGTTACCACACGAAATGATACACTCTCTTTTATCTGGGCGAATCTTTATCTTAAAATCGTGGCAGATTTTTATAAAGAAACAAAGATTGTGAAAACCAAAGAATTACGAGATTTAATAAAACATCGAGTTGATTCTTTGAAAAGAGAGTTGTACAAAACACAGAGTCAAGCTGCAAGATATGCCGATCAAAATCAGCAAATTATTGTCCAAGAAGGATTAATTGAGCAACAAAGATTACAGACAAATAGTGGACAGTTGCAAGGAATGTATTTTGAAGCCATGAAAAATTTAGATAATTTGAATTTTTCAATGGCAAAAGAAACACCCCTTTTAAGTAGGATTGATGATGCTGAATTACCAATTTCACCTGAACCAGACCCGACAAAAAAGGGGATAATTATTGGGGCAATTATTGGACTATTATTGGCAATAATTTACGTAGCTTTCAAAGAATCATTAAGAGAAATAAATAATCAATAGAACTTTAAAGAGTATGCAAGAGACAGTTATAGAGGCAGGTAGGTCAGAGAAATATTATTGGCAAGACCTGTGGAGATTTAAAGAATTATTACTTATTTTAGCTTTACGTGATATTACAGTAAAATATAAACAAACATTTGTGGGAGTAGCTTGGGCAATTTTTCGCCCTGTTTTAACAGTGTCGGTATTTGTGTTTGCTTTTGATAAAGTGGCTAAAATTGAGAATAAATCAACGATTCCTTTACAAATTATCATTTTTACAGGGGTTATTTTTTGGAATTTCTTTGCCATGTCTTTCCAGCAAGTGAGTAACAGTATAACAGGAAATGCCAATTTAGTTTCAAAAGTTTATTTCCCCAGACTATTGATGCCCATTAGCTCAGTGGCAGTCCCTTTGTTAGATTTTTTAGTGGGTTTTGCCGTTATGATTCCTTTTTTAATATACAAGGGCTATCCACCAACATTACATATTCTTTTTGTACCTTTTTTCTTGATATTGTCTTTTTTTGCTTCGTTCAGCTTAGGGGTTATCTTTGCCTCATTAAATGTTCAATACCGAGATTTTCAGCAAATTGTACCCTTAATTGTTCAGTACGGATTTTTTGTTTGCCCCATTGCCTATCCGATTGCTACCATCCAAGAATTATCGTGGTACCCAATCTACCAATGGATAAATCCACTAGCAGGAATTATTGAAGGTTTTAGGTGGTGCTTAATACCAAATTACCAGTACTTTCAGTGGGATACGATTATCCCATCCGTTGTCTTTGTGACCATAACCACAATTCTTTCGGTAGTTTTTTTCCGTAAAAAAGAAAATTCATTTGTTGATTACATCTAACCAATGAGATTTTATTCCTTAACACATCAAATTAAAACTAAAAATTGAAGTAATGGAGTCATATACTCCTTTTGAAAATGACAGTAATTGAAGCAGAAAATATAAGTAAAAGATATATCATTGACCATATTAAAGGCAATGCAAAGGGTAATACACTTCGTGAAATCGTGACGAATAATGTAAAAAACTTGTTCTCTAAAAAAGATAGTGAAGAAGTGAGTCACGAAGATTTTTGGGCATTAAAAGATGTAAGTTTCAAAATTGAACAAGGTGATAGAGTTGGAATTATCGGTTCAAATGGAGCTGGTAAATCTACCTTATTGAAAGTTCTAAGTCGTATTACCGAACCTACGCACGGAAGAATCAACATCAAAGGTCGGGTTGCCAGTCTTTTGGAAGTTGGAACGGGTTTCCATCCAGAATTATCGGGACGTGAAAACATTTTCCTGAACGGTGCAATTCTTGGTATGAAACGCCAGGACATCAAAAATCAATTTGATGCCATTGTTGATTTTGCAGGGGTTGAACAGTTTTTGGATACACCCGTAAAACGCTATTCATCGGGAATGTACGTGCGTTTAGGATTTGCTATTTCTGCCCACCTTGAACCTGAAATATTGATTGTTGATGAGGTTTTAGCGGTTGGTGATGCCGATTTTCAGAGAAAATGTCTTGGCAAAATGAAAGATGCTTCAACTTCTGGAAGAACGATTCTTTTTGTGAGTCATAATCTTACCGCCGTTCAAGGTCTTTGCAACAAAGGTATGTTTATGAAGAAAGGGCAATTGATTGAAATGGGTGAAACAAATCAAGTTTTGGCAACTTATTTGAGCCATGTTCAAAAAACTGCCTTAGAAACTTGGTATCTAACCCCTGAAGAAGCTCCTGGAAATGATAAAGTTCGTTTAAAAAGTATAAAATTAGTCCCTGAATTCTTGGACGGACAAAAACATATTGACGTAAGAACCAAATTCAAAATACAAATTGAGTTTTGGAATATGATGGAAGGGGCAAATCTAAATTTAAGCCTTCACTTGAATTCTTTAACGGGTGAATGTATTTTCAATATCGGAACTGCCTCAAAATCATTTGAGAAAGGAATAATTACGGCTGAATGTGAAATTCCCGATAATTATCTAAATGATGGTTCATATTCAATTTCATTTATGGTGGTAAAAGATACTTCTTCAGCCGTATTTAATTTTGAAGAAGCACTTATTTTTGAAATCGAGGATTATCGTGAAGGAACTTCGTGGTACGGGAAATGGCCTGGTTATGTTAGACCAAAAATTGATTTCCCAATAACTCAACTTGAACTTGAAAGCGTAAGCTAATTTGTTGAATTGTTGGGGTTTGAATGGTAGATACAAGTCAAACCTCTACGAATTACCGACAATTCAACAATTTAAACCTCAACAATTGAGTATTAAAATGATAAACGTTACCAAAACATACTTACCCCCAATTGAAGAATACCAAGCATACGTTGAACGTATCTTTAAAAGTAATCAATTAACCAATAATGGTCCGTTAGTTCGTGAATTAGAACAAAAACTAAAAGACTTTTTGGGCGTAAAGCATTGTTTATTTGTGAGCAATGGCACAATTGCGATTCAAATCGCTCTTAAAGTTTTAGGCATAAAAAAAGAAGTAATCACTACACCATTCTCGTATTGTGCAACCACGCACTCCCTCCTATGGGAAAACTGCAAACCCGTTTTTGCTGATATTTTAACCTCTGATTTTTGCATTGACCCACAAAAGGTAGAAGAACAAATTACT
>JAYUIP010000906.1:0-1342 GCA_043765945.1 Arcicella sp. | reverse complement strand
ATATATTTCTATTATCTGCTCGAATGAATGCGTCAATCCAATTGACAACGGTAAAAGTTACGAAGTAGAGTTTACTGTTATCATGGAATTTATATTTTCGTGCCATGTTTTATTGATTTTATGTATAAGTATTGAACGAGCGAGACGCTCTATGCGGTTATGGGTCGTAGGAACGCTTCGCTAAACCTACGACCAGTTGTGGTATTAAATGGATTTATTTAAATCTACATTTAAATCATACTTTTTATTTAATATATCAACTAATCTTACTGCATCTCCCCATAAACCTTCTTGAAAATCAATTCCACTCCAATTCCTGTTTTGAACAAGAACTTCTCTATTATTTAACAAACCTTTTTCAATACTTTGAATTATTTTAATTAGATTAACAAATTCTCTATTCTTATACTTTCTATATGACAAGTACATACTTAGATAATAAACACTTAACCAAGAACCTATTTGAGTGCTTGTCATTACGATAATTTCAATCTCAAATTTTATCCATATTTCGGAACTAGGAAATTCTAAATCATATTCCTTTATTAAATCAAAAACTTGGTCTGGGTCAGTCGGCATATCGGCATAAGGACAAACCAAATAGTATTCTTTTTTTAATCCAGTTAAAAAATCATTGAATTCATCTTTCAAAATTGCCGTTTTTAATAATTTTAATTTGCTATTCATTATTGAATGATTTTATCTGTTTTTATATTAATTATATTGTTTGGAATAGGATCAGATACCGCTTCAACTCTTCCTCCTGATGTTAACCCTCCTGGTTCTGGGACTGGTCGTAGGTTTAGCGAAGCGTTCCTACGACCTATAATTATTTAGAGTGTCTCGCTTGTTCTACGAGTATCACAAGATTTTATTCAATAAAAACCAAAAATTTAAAATTCAGGTAAATAAATAATCTCACCACCTTTCATTGCCGATTCATGTGCCAAAATTCCAACACTCGTCCAATTGGCAGATTGAGACGCATTTGGAAATGGCTCACGGTCTTCAATTAATGCCATCACAAACTCATGGGCAAGGTGTGGGTGCGAGCCTCCGTGTCCTCCACCTTGGGCAAAACTTAAATGGGTATTATCGTCAGAATCATAAACGCCTTTACCTGTAAATGACTGAATTTCTTTGGGTAAATAATGGGCGTAATCTGGCACTTTTACCTTTTCGGGAATTTCGGGTTCTGGTTTTTTGGCGGTATGAATTACGTGTTCTTCATCTTCAATTAATGACCATTCAAAGGATTTTTTTGAACCATACACCTCAAAACTTTCACGGTATTGTCGAGCCACATCAAACAGTGAACGATAGACATAAGCACTCAAATCTG
>JAYUIP010000905.1:0-1342 GCA_043765945.1 Arcicella sp. | reverse complement strand
AACGGAATATCGTCTGGATTTGCCCCTAAGAAATCGTAAATTGGATTAACTGCACTTTGTTGAAGCCCAAAACTGTACTGAATGCCAAAAAAACCGACGTTCATGTTAATTATTTGGGAAAATGTTAAATGTGGTTTTTGCATAAATATTGTTTGATAAAAATGGATTTTATATTTCACAATATTAACAAATAATTGACTTTCAGAAAGAGGAAGGCTTAATTACTTTTGAAATTAGACTACAGATTTTACGGATTTTAAGGATTTACACGGATTTTGTTTTGGAAAATTGATTATAATTAAGCGTTGAAAGTCAATTTGTATTTTTACATTTAAAAAGAATCCGTGTAAATCCTTTTAATCCGTAAAATCCGTGGTCTAATTTTTATCTCCGAATCCCTTATCTTTGAACTATGCTACTTTTTACTTTTCTATTTACGCTTTTTAATCCATATCCGCAACCACAAAACGCTGATAGTGTGTTTGTTATTAAGCAAATCAATATTATCGGTAATAAAAAAACCAAACAGATCATTATTCTTCGGGAGTTAGATTTAGTGGTTGGTGATTCTCTCAAAAAACAGGATTTAGAAAAACGTTTAGATCTTAATCGTAGGAAAATTGTCAACACAAATTTATTCGTAACGGTTGAAGTAAAAGCTAATCAAAGTATTGATAATCAAATAGTTGTTGATATAAAATTACAAGAACAATGGTTTCTTTTGGGTTATCCCATCTTTCAAATTATTGATAGAAATTATGCCGAATGGTGGCAAAGGGGTGCAGATTTTAGTAGGACAACTTACGGAATCGACTTAATCCACAGCAATTTCAGAGGACGGGCTGAACGAATAAATCTTCGCCTTGAAACAGGGTTTACGCAAAGAATTGATGTGGGTTATCGAATACCTTACCTCGACAAAGCTCAAAAAACGGGTGCTGGATTTAGTTTATCATACATTACAAATAAAAATCTGGCTTTTAGAAGTTTGTATGATACGTTGTTTTACTTCAAAAGTCCTACTGACATTATGCGAAAGCGGTTTTCTGGAGCAATTTTTTTAAAGAAACGACATGGATTTTATGATAATCATACCATCGAATTGCGATACAATAACAGTTCAATTGCTGATACCGTCGCAAAATTAAATCCTGACTATTTTTTGGATAGTCGGACCTCTCAAAAATATTTTCAATTGAGTTACTATTTCAATTATGATTTTCGTGATAATGTGGCTTATCCTTTGAGAGGAAGACGTTACGAACTGTTAGTCAGCAAGTTAGGTATTTCTTCAAACGACGATATCAATCAATTGGAAATTACGGGAGGTTATTCTTGGTAT
>JAYUIP010000904.1:0-1344 GCA_043765945.1 Arcicella sp. | reverse complement strand
TTCTCATTAACTCATCTCTATTACGAAAATACGATATTTTGATTCTTGATACCAAATTTATCCACTTTTTAATAAGTTTATGAGACAGAATCTAATCTCTCATTGAACGGTCGTATAATGAGAATATTTTAACCCCCAATAATCCCATGAGTAGAATCAAGTTATTGCAAGCCAGTGAAATTAGAGCGTTTGATACTCCTATTATTTTAAACCATTTCCAACAAAACCATTTGTTCAACCTAAGCGATGACTTGGAAGTTGAACTACATAAACTTCGACATCCTTGTTCAAAAATGGGTTTCTTGCTCCAATGGGGCTATTTCAAATTTCATGGGCGTTTTTACGAGGGGGCAGATTTCAAAGATTCTGATATTAATTACGTGGCTAAACAGTTAGGATTCAATCTTAAAAATCTGGATTTTCATGGGTTTTATAACAAGCAAATGGCTTACGACCACCGAGAAAGGGTTTTGTCTCTGGTAAATATGGAGACCTTTTGATGATGAAGTATTTAGGCATCAAATCGAACGGTTAGTTGAATCTCAGTTGATTCCTCGAAAGGTTCTTTGGGAGACCAGAGCGTACCTGTATCGTCAGGGAATAGAAGCCCCTGCCTATGATAAATACGTGAGAGTAATTAATGAAATCTTGATTGCTCAAAGTAAACCTCTAAATCAGACGTTAGAAGAATATTTGACGGATGCACACCGCCATATATTGGATAAATTTTTATCCAAAAAATCGCCTTCACAACGTTCAGAAATTGTTGGATTTAAAGTTATCAATCAATCCACTCGACCTTATGCAATCAAAAATAGTTTAGAACAATTCACTATTCTAAAAGCTCGTTTGGAAGAACTAAGCCGTTTGATTGACCAAATAGAACTGAGCGATGAAACCATTGAGTATCACGCCCAGTGGGTAGGCATTGCCGAAAGTAAAATGATTCGAGAGCATTCCGATAAATACCTCTATCTAATTTGTTTTCTCATTCGGCAGGTTCGTCTCCGACAAGATTTCTTCATTGATATTGTTTTAAAAAGTGTCAATACAGCCGAAAATCAGGCAAAACGCTTACAAAAAGAAGATTATTTTCAAGATAAAAAGAAACGCCAGACGGGGACACAATTATTGACTGATTCTCGAAAAACGTATAAACAACAGAACGATGAAGTTAAAATAATCTTGAAAAGCCCCCTTAATAATGATGATAAAGTGGTTAGAATCGAAGAAGTTTTTGAAGTAGATACGGAGCTAACTACGGAACAATTAGCCTTGGTTTCTTCGATTGAAGATGAAGTGACCCGAGATGTTAAAGTAGATTTTTATCGGTTGTGGCAACAA
>JAYUIP010000903.1:0-11548 GCA_043765945.1 Arcicella sp. | reverse complement strand
CGCTCTCATCTACACCTGCTCCTACCAAAAATTCAAACCCTACCTTTTCCATTTCTGAAAGTTGTTCATTCAAATATTTCCAATCAATTTGAGAAGTTGAAGAAACATAACTTTTAATTTGTTCAGAGGCAATTGGAGAAACCAAAAACCCCAAAGCGGAAACAACCCCCGCTCCTACTGGAATAATTAATTGTGGAGAATTGAGTAAGCGAGCTGTTTGAAAAGCATGAACTGGACCCGCTCCTCCGAAAGCCAACATCGAATAAAAACGTGGATCGTGACCCTTTTCCAGAATATGTACACGAGCCGCATTTGCCATATTTTCATTCACAATGCGGTGAATTCCCATGGCAGCCTCTTCGATACTGATATTCAAGGGTTTGGCAATATGTTCATTTAAAGCATTTCGGGCAGCTTCTTTGTCTAATTTCATGGTTCCACCCAAAAAATAATCTTCATTCAAATAACCCAAAATCAAATCTGCATCCGTTACGGTTGGACGTTTTCCGCCACGACTATAACAGGCAGGTCCAGGCTCGGAAGCTGCCGATTCAGGACCAACTTGAAGCAATCCTAATTTATTCAAATGAGCGATTGAGCCTCCACCTGCTCCAATTTCAATCATATCAATGACAGGAATTCTTACGGGTAATCCCGAACCTTTTTTGAAACGCATCACTCTGGCAGCTTCGAACTGATTGGTAATTTCAGGTTTTAAGTCGAAAATCAAAGAGGCTTTTGCCGTCGTTCCACCCATATCAAAAGCCAATAAATCCTTCTTTCCCGTTAATTTACCAAAGAAAACCCCTGCCATCGTTCCACCTGCGGGACCTGATTCCAAGAGTTGGATAGGCGTTTGTCTTGCCCCGTCAACCGTTGTTAATCTTCCTGACGAAATCATGATGTTCAATGTTCCATCGAAACCAACTTCTTCTTTCAATCTTTTGGATAATGTACACAAATATTGATCAATTAGTGGTTGTACGTAGGCATTCATAGCCGTTGCCGATGAGCGTTCGTATTCCCGAATTTCAGGCATTACATCACAAGATAAACTGACATAAATTTCTGGATAATTTTTATTGATATATTCACCCACTTTTCGTTCATGTGAGGAATTTGTGAATGAATTTAAAAAACAAACTGCAATGGATTTTACGCCTTGTAATATTAATTTATCAACGACTTCATTTATTTCAATTTCATTGATTACCACAAGTATATTTCCCTGATAATCAATGCGTTCTGTGATTCCGTAGCGATAATTACGAGCCACTAAGGGTTCAGGAATGGTTAGGAAAATATCATAAATATCATAGCGTAATTCACGACCAATTTCTAAAACATCCTCAAAACCTTTGGTGGTAATAAAGCCCGTTAAAGCTCCTCTTCTTTCAATAATTGAGTTAGTTACGAGCGTAGTTCCGTGAACAATTCCCGTTAAATCGGAAGCTAAAACTTGATATTTTGCTAAGAGTTCTTTTGTGCCGTTGATGATGCCATTTGAAGGATTATCGTAGGTTGTAAGGGTTTTCCCGAAAGATAATTTTCCAGTAGTTGATTCTAATAAAACTAAGTCGGTAAAAGTGCCACCGATGTCTATTCCGAGCTGGTATTTCATATAGCTTTAAGGTTTTAGGGGTTAGGTTTTGAGGTTAGTTATTCCTCAACCTTACACCATCTTCAAATAAAAAATTGTTCAGTTTTACGATTTCAGAATGACGATTTCTATTTAACAATTCTCTAATTTCTTGCATTACTATTTCGTGTGGTATAGTCACAGACTCTCCTGTAACTAATCTTTTGATTCTATTCAATATTTCTCTTTCAAAATCGGGAAGATTGGAATCATTTAGTAATTCCAAGTCTTTTTTGATGGCTTTGGTCATTTTCATATTTGTAAATTTTAATGATACTCCTCCCCACCCGTTACATTCATTGCCTCTCCCGTAATATACGAAGATTGGTCGGACGCTAAAAAGGCTACGGCTTTGGCGATGTCATCTACTAAACCTGTGCGTTTCAGAGGGTTGCGGTCTTTGATGCCTTGCAAATAGATTTCATAATCTAAACCTAATTTATCTGAGAAAAACTTATTTTGCCAATGTCCCAAACCTGTCGTGATGTGGTTGGGACAAACGGCGTTGACACGAATGCCAAAAGCACCTAATTCAACCGCATTTGAACGTGTCAAACCAATTAATCCATGTTTTGAAGCGGTATAAGCTGCTGCAAACGGAAATCCAGATTTTGCTGCTTGGCTCGCAATATTGATGATTGAACCACCTGTTTTTGAATCAATCATTTGCCTTACAACTGCCTGCGAACATAGAAAAGCACCTTTTAAATTTACATCCAAAACAGCATCCCAACTTTCCTCTTTAAATTCCGTGAATGCCTCCATCAAATAACCAACGCCTGCATTATTTACCAAAATATCTACCGAACCAAATGCTTTAACAGTTTGATTAACAAGGTTTTCACAATCTTTTGCCATTCTCACATCGCAAGGAACAGCGATGGTTTTTGCTCCTGAATTTTCACAGGCTTTCACGATTTCGTCCATTTCCGAAGTCGTGCCGATATGTTCGTCCATGAACTCATTTCCTTTGGCTTTTCCGATGTCAGAAATTACAATATTACAGCCTTCCTCTGCCAAACGCAAAGCAATGGCTTCTCCAATTCCAGCATGACGACCAGAACCTGTTATGATAGCAGTTTTTCCTTTTAGATTATACATAATAGTAAAGAACCGCAAGGACGCTAAGACGCAAGTTTTGGTTCTACCAATTTTCTTTGCGTCTTTGCGGTTATATTAATTCTGAAACAATAAAAACTGGATTATCAGCAAACTCCTGAAACTTAGCAGGGATTTCTGCCATTTTAGGTTCGTTGCCCATATCAAAAACGAGATTTTCAATTGAATCAAAGTGAATAATTTCCACGTATTGATAAGGTGGAGTTGCCTCTGATCCAAAAACCCCTTGTGATTTAAAGACTTGAAATTCAGAAACTGATTTCAAATTTTTTACCGTTGGAATATCCAATTCTTTGGCAAAAGCCTCATAATCAGCGGCTGAAATACCTTTTTTGAGATTGAATAATACGATTAATGATTTCATTTTTTTTAGTTATGAGGTAATTGTTGTCATTAAGTTTTGAACGTTTGACGACCTTATACCTACGACATCGTACCTACGACCTATTGCTTCCTTTCATAAACTCCGAAGCCGAAGTTTTAATTAATCCTTGGACAGAATTCAGACAGAACAATGCTCCTTTATCAATCAATGCTTTTGCTTGTTCACCTGTTCCTGCCACTGTTCCGATTACTAATCCTGCTTCTAAAACTATCTCGAAAATCTGACTAATTACGTCTTTTACTTCATCGTGAGCAGGTCCATCCATGAAGCCCATTGACATGGCTAAATCTCTTGGTCCGATGATGAAACCATCTATGCCAGCTACTTGGCACATTTTTGGGAGATGTTCTAAGGCTCTAATGTCTTCAATCATGGGCAAAACCAACGTTTGTTCATTGGCGAATTTAACGTAACCTGCTTGCGGCATCTTACCAAAACCATAATCCCAAACTCGAACAGGACCTAATCCACGTTCGCCCATGGGCGGATATTTCATGGCTTTAACAAAATCTTCTACATCCTCGGCATTCATAATTCCTGGCATCATCACGCCCATAATTCCTGCATCAATAAATTGCAGAATAAGTTTTCGGTCGTTGGAACGAATGCGTGCCAAAGGAACTGTTCCTGCCGTTTCGCAAGCACGAACAATATTTTGAACTTCGGAAGTGGTTACGGGCGAATGTTCACCGTCAATCATATAAAAATCCAAACCAGACCAACCGCAAAGTTCCGCAATGGTTGGGTCAGATGAATTTGAAATAACTCCAAGAACAGCTTCTTTATTTGCCCACTTTTGTTTTAATAAATTCTCTTTCATAAGCCCCTGACCCCCAGAGGAGGAATTTTACTGGTTTGTAATTTTTAAATTTATTGATAATTCAAACTAAATATTTCGACTTTAAATATCGTCAAAATTCCCCCTCTGGGGGTTAGGGGGCTTCTTCTACCTCAATTCGTCAACCGTCCCATCGGCAATTTTTTTTCTGATAAAATCCATTATTCCCCCTGCCTCAGCTACTTCCGCTACAAAAGGAGAAACTGGAACGGAGATTTTTGATTGTCCGTTCGTTAGATTTTTGATTTCACCCGTATCTGGATTAAATTCTAATTCATCACCCGTCCGAGCAATGTCTGCAATATCTTTGCAAGTGATAAACGGCAAACCGTAATTGATGGCATTACGAAATTGTAGTCTCGCAAATGAATCTGCAAAAACTGCCTTTATACCAGCCCCCATCAGTCCCGTTACACAATGTTCAATGGATTTTCCTCCTCCTGCAAAATTATGTCGTGCTACGATAAAAGTATATCCAGCATCTCTAAATGCTCCTTCTTGATTAAATTCTTCGGAAACTCCTGCCATTATCCATTTGGCATTTTCTTCCTTATTAATTGGGGATGTCCAGTCTTTTTGTAATACCATATCATAAGACATTACGTAATTATCTGAAATCCATGCTTTTCCTCTAACTACCATTTTTATTTTTTTATTATCCGAACTGGAAAGTTCGGGTTACAGATTATAAACTTCTTGGGTCAGTGATAACCCCAGTTAAAGCCGAAGCTGCCACAACCGCTGGGCTTGTTAGATATATTTGAGCATTTTTACTGCCCATTCTACCTTTCATATTTCTATTCCCAGCACTCAAAACGATGTCTCCGTCACCTGCAACGCCCGTATGAATTCCCGCACATGAGGCACATGAAGGTGTGTCAACTGCCACGCCCGCTTCCATTAAATCCGTAATATATCCTGCTTTGATTGCATCTAAATAAATTTGGGTTGAGGCTGGTACTAACATGAAGTTTACATCTCTGTGAACTTGCTTCCCTTTCAGAATTCTTGCAATTATTTCAATGTCTTCCAAACGTCCATTCGTACACGTTCCTACGAAAGCCTTGTTGAATTTTATGCCTTGAACTTCCTCTACTCGTTTAACATCGTCTAATTTATCGGGCATGGAAATGGTTGGCACTAAGTTAGTTACATCAATTTCATACACTTTTTCATACACCGCATCTGTATCAGACATTACATAATTCCAATTGCCTTTTTGAACGGGGCTGAGGAATTCTGCCGTTTTAGCATCGGGAGCAATAATGCCATTTTTTGCTCCTAAATCAACGGTCATGTTGCATAAAGTCATACGACCAGCCATTCCCAAATCCGAAATGGCAGGACCGTCAAACTCAATGGTTTTATAAATCAGATGACCATTCCAGTGCATCATTCCCATAATGTGAAGACTCAAATCTTTCGCCATTACCCACGGTTGCCATTTGCCAGTAATATGAAATTTTATGGTCTCAGGTACTCTGAACCACGATTTTCCAGTTGCCATCGCCACGGCAGCATCTGAAACTGAGACGGCATTGCCAACTGCTCCAACTGCTCCGTAAGTATTGGCGTGAGAATCCGTACCGATGGATAGCGTTCCAGGCAAAACGTGACCTTGTTCCACCATAATTTGGTGAGCAATTCCTTGGCGACCTAAATCATAAAAATGTTTTATATCATGAGATTTTACCGCTTCACGCCATTGGTTTAGGAGCGTTGCAAAGGCTTGGGTTGGAGGAGGCACTAAATGATCAGATACGCATATAACTCGCTCTTTATCAAATACTTCGGACTTACCCAAAGAATCAAACGCCTTAAAAGTTTCTGTTCCGAGATAGTCCATTGTCATAACGGATTGGATATTTGTCCAAACCAATTGTCCAGGTACTACTTTATCACGACCAGAATTGATCGCCATTATTTTTTCAGTGATGGTCATAGCCCCTAAATCCCCGATGGGGACTTTTAAAAGTGATTAATTTATTGATATATAATTCCCTCTCGGGGGTTAGGGCGACCGTCGCACGGGGCTGTTTATTTATTGCTCCTCGAAACGCCCATAAAACGTCTGGAAGCTAAGTTTTCGTAAAAAGATTCTGGTATTTCGGATTGAATAGCAGTTTGGCGTTCGTCAATCATGGTTAAGCCTTGAAACTCATCGTTTAATGACCATTTCCACGTTCTGATTCGGTGCTTTTTTTCTTCTCCGATTAAATCAATCATTTCGTAAAGATTAGAACCTGGCTGGTCTTTATAACTCCACGTTAAAACCACAGAATCGTGCGTTTCCCATGCTTTACCCAAAATTCTTGGATTATCGAAGATTAATTCACCGTTTTCGTTGAATACACAGACGCCAAAATCGTGGAGTTCATAGTGTCCATCTTCCCAAAAATATTCATTAACTTGGTGGTAATGGTCGGTACTTAACATTCTGATTGTGAGCTTACTACGCCATTTTCCAGTAACGGTTCCATCTGGATTGATGCGAGTGTAGGTACCTTCCCACACGCCTGTATGATGAGGAAAAAGTTGAAGATTAATCATGATTTTTGTATTATGAGGAGAAAAATTAGTAGTTTTTACTTAAATTTAAAACTACTTCTTTCTTTAAATGTTCCACAAGATATTAATCTTTTTTGAAAATCTACTAATAGATTTTCAAAAAACTACTATACTTTTGAGCAATGAGCCTTGTGCAATTGGATGAGTATGTTCTTTTGGGACACATGAATTAGAGCGTGCCAGCATGGAACAGCACAAATTATTGGGCTATTGAAGTATGTGGATTATGAACAAAATGCTCAACTGGTAATAAGTTCAAATGAAAGTCACTTCTTTTCCTCCTTGTAACTCTTTCTCGCCGAGATTCTCCCATCCTCTTGTTCTAATTCAATCTGTAAATTATCGGGACTCATTAAAATGCAAAACGTATAAGGTGTTGGTTTGTCGTAATACATCAATGGTTTTGGTTCCATGATTACTTTATAATTATTAGCTTTTGCACCATAGAATGCTGGTTCTATTTCATCGTATAAAAACCCCAAATGATCAATATTTGCCACAAATTTCTTTGGATTACGTTCTATAACTTGCTCACGGATAAGCCCCAAAGCCTCTGGTTCTGACAAAACAAAACGATGGTTTCCAATTTTCAAAACAGTTGAACGTTCTCTTTTATCAATAATTTCTGCCCCTAAAACGGTCTGATAGAATTTGACATTATCTTCCAGATTATTTACCAATAATTGTAAGTGGTCAATCCCGAATTCAGTTTTCATCTTCTTCATTTTAGGACGTTCCACCAATACAATAATATTATAATCAAAACCATACATTGCCACCGCATTTACGTCTGGTTCAGTCGGCAAAGTAAAATCCTCCGCAGCAAATTCATAACCCGCTTTCAGAAGTTTTTTTACGGTTTTTCTGATGCTCTTCGTATTTATTGCTAACCAACGAACCCCGTACATTGGAGGATTTGAAGCGGAAGACTTTACATTTTCACGAAGCCACCGTTTTGGATCACCCACTTTTACCCCTGGGAATGGACCTGGTGAAGAAATATTTATTGTGGATTCATCTGGACGAAGAGATATAAAATCAATAAATGACAAGGGATTAACGTCTTGTTCTTTCATTGCACGACCTTTGAAGAAAGTTTTGAAGTAATTGTTCGCAACATCTCGAACTGAGGAATCACTTACATAGTAATGAATATCATCCAAAATAATTGGCTTTTGAGCAATGATATTTGATTGAATAATTACTAAACAAAAAACAATGAAATTTCTTTTCATAAGTTTACAAATTTGTTGTCAGGAACATTAAAATAGCTTTTTTTGATTTATCTAAATTACAACAAATATATTTTTGTTTAATTAATTACCCAAAACATCTTTGTAACTAATCAATTTAAGATGTGGGAAATTGCTCTTGATTATTCATTATCTAAGCCTAAATATTCAACAAAAACAGTTATTTAAAAAGGCTTGTAAGTTTTGGGTTATAATTATGAACCCAATAATAAATATAGTAGTTTACACAATAAGTCGTATCTCATTATCACACACTTTTCAGAATGTTTCATAAAAATATTCAAAATCCAAGCCTAACCCTTGATTGGAAAATTAAATACTACCCGTGGATAATTTGTTTCTCGGGTTTGCTAATTTTGATTGTGATTAACGGACTAACAACCACCGCATTAACAGTTTTTGACAAGACTTTTTTGAAAGAATTCAAATGGAGTCGCCAAGAATTAAAAGTTAGAGAATCAATCACCAATGGAGTTACGCTACTATTTATTTTAATTTCTGGGATAATAATTGATAAAATTAGGGTAAAAAAAATGTTGCTTTTCGGTACATTGACCTTGGCATTAACTTTATTCGGTTACAGTTTTATTCACAATAAATTTCATGCCTACCTTGCTCATTTCTTCTTGGGAATTTCGATGGTCACTGCTGGGTCAGTAACCTGTATTATCTTGGTTTCTTCATGGTTCAAAGAAAAAAAAGGGTTAGCCATTGGAATAGTATTAGTAGGTACAAGCCTTGGAAGTGCTATTTTCTCACCGCTGAATACTTTTTTACTACAAGAATATGGTTGGCGACAAGCCTTTCAAATTTTGGCAATTTCTCCATTACTGGTATTTATTTTTATCTTTTTCTTTGTAAAAAATTCTCCTTCCGAAATTGGCACTTACGCCTTAGGTTCATCAAGCATTAGCGATGATCAAAATGAAGATTTATTGAATCAAGGTATGCCCTATCAAAAAGCCACAAAAACCCATCTTTTTTGGTTAATTTGCATTTGTGGATTTTGTACTTTTTATAGTTTAGTCGGAACTATAGCCAACGTATTTTTACACATAACAGGCTTAGGATTTTCTGAAAACATTGCGAGTTACTACTTGACCTTGTATTTTTTGATTGCTGGTTCTGGAAAATTATTAATATCTCTATTTTCTGATTATATCAATCCATATATTGTTTTTTCAACTTGTTGCTTGTTAATGATTTTGGGAATTTTAGGATTTTCATCAATGGACAAATCGTTTATTTTGTTGTCAATCAGCCTCTTAGCTTTAAGTTGGGGTGGCATTTATTCATTGTATAATCTCATTATTATTAAAAGCTTTGGATTAAAAGAAGCAGGAAAAGTAAATGGTACAATCAGTATGTTTGAAGGCGGAGGAGCATTTTTAGGTCCTTTCTTAACGGCAAAATTGTTTAACTTAGACGGTAATTACCAAATTCCATTTTTAGCGAATGCTGCTTTGATGGTATTCGTTTTTATCATATCCATAAAATTCAAATCTTACGTAAACAAATTAGGGAATGGGATTTAAGGGTTAGGAATTTAAAAAACATCTTTGTTGAAAAAATAACTCCTAAAACCCAATCCCAAACCCTTATCCAAAAATATGCAATATAATTTTGACAAAGTAATTAATAGAAAAAATACCAATTCATTCAAATGGGATTTCTTTCAAGACCCCGAAGGAACTATACCGATGCCCGTGGCAGATATGGATTTCAGAAGTCCTGAACCAATTTTGCAGGCTTTACGTAAAGTAACTGAACATGGAGTTTTTGGGTATTCAATTGTGCCTGAAGAATTGAAAAATGTACTTCAAGAACGCTTAGAACGCCTTTATGGTTGGAAAACACAGAAAGAATGGCAAGTTTGGATTCCAGGGTTAGTGCCTGCTATTACCGCAACTTGTCGTGCCATTGGTGAAGTTGGCGATGCCGTTTTAACTTCCATACCAGTTTATCATCCTTTTCATCTTGCTCCAAGTTATGTTGGAAAAAAACTTCAAACTTTTCCATTAATTGAAGTTGAAAATCGTTGGACTTTTGATTTTGATGCTTTAGAAAAAGCAATTTCTGAAGAAACAAAACTGTTCATGTTATGCAATCCGTATAATCCTTCTGGGACTGTTTTCAATCTTGATGAATTAGAAAAATTAATTGAAATTTGTCAGAAACACAATCTCGTTATTTGTGCGGATGAAATTCATTGTGATTTAATTTTAGACATCAATAAAAAGCATATTCCAATTGCCAGTTTGAGCAAAGAAGCTGAAAACATGACAGTTACGCTATTGGCACCTTCCAAAACTTTTAACATTGCAGGTTTAGGTTGTTCTGTGGCTATCATTCCAAATCTTGAGTTAAGGCAAAAATTTAATGCCGCAAAGGATGGATTCTTTCCTCCTTTGCCCCGTCATTCGATGGTTGCAGCATTGGCGGCTTACAAAGATTGCGAAGATTGGCGTTTGCAATTGATTGATTATTTGAAGGCAAATCATGATTATATGTTTCAAGAATTAAATGGATATAAAGGTTTAAAAATGTTACCACTTGAAGCTACCTATTTGGCTTGGATTGATGCCCGTGAAACTGGAATTGAAGATATTCAAGAGAGAATTTTAGCGGCAGGCGTAAGATTAATGAATGGAAAAATCTTCATGGGAGAAGGATTTTTAAGATTAAATTTCGCTTGTCCAAAATCAGTTTTGGAAGAGGCGGTGAAAAGGATTAAAATTGCTTTGGAGTAGAAAGGCAAAATGCCCTTCAAATATATTTTGAAGGGCATTTTTACAATTTAATCATCAGAATAATGTTCTTCGCTCCTAATCCTTCAAACACAATTTTATTAATGTTTCGTAAAAATAATCCAGTTTGAGAATCTATTAAACAATTGATTCAATTGTTAATTTCAAAAATCCCGTGAGTTACAAAGACAAAGGCATTTGTTATTTCTTTTAAAAATCCCTCTTCTTTCCCACCAAACTTTCCAATAAATATTTTAGATGATTTTCAGATGTAGAAATTTCCTCCGTACAATTTTTATGAATTTCTAAATCAAATTCGTTGAAAGAATTGCCTTTAATTTTTGCGAAGCGTAATTTATCCAAATCTTTAAATAGTTCACTAAATCATTTTCGTAAGGATTTTGGTTCCCGATGTTCAACCATTAGAAGAATCAATATCCACCGATGCACTTTTACGGGCAATAATTAAAGGGACGACTGTCATCAATCCAAGACTTGAAAATCTCAATTTCAAAAATTTCTTTCTTCCCATTTTTACATTGCTTAATTATTTCGAGATTCTACTCTTCTTTAATATACAGAACAAATAAGCCTTGTATTGCTTCTGATGATTTTAGGAATTATTAATTACTGTTAATGGAAAAGTAAAATTGACCATGAAAGTACAGGATAGCCATTTAAAATCATTTTTTAAATTTTGAACAATATTGATATAAAACATACTTATTTTAATTTCACTATTACTCAAAACCAGTTAATTTTTATGAAAAAATTATTCACTAAATTAATTTCTCTTGTACTGATACTCCTAACCATTGCTTCATTTATCTCAGTCAGAACCACTGAACCTTCCGTAGTAGGCATTGAAAATCCAAAAGTTGAGAAATTAAAACTTACCAATGGTTTCAAAGCGGAACATCTTTACAGTCCCTCAGAAAGTAAATACGGCTCTTGGGTTTCCATGACTTTTGATGATAAAGGACGGATGATTGTTTCTGA
>JAYUIP010000902.1:0-1347 GCA_043765945.1 Arcicella sp. | reverse complement strand
ACAATTGCGGCTTTTATTTCGCTGTTTGTGTGTTTAATTCCTACAACAATTGGCGGATTATTATCTGCCATCGGGATTGCGGGAATGGACAGAGCATTGCGGGCAAACGTGATTACAAAGAGTGGAAAAGCCGTGGAAACAGCGGGTGATATTGACGTTTTATTATTGGATAAAACGGGAACAATTACCATCGGAAACCGAAAAGCAACAAACTTTTATCCTGCCAACGGTGTGGACGAAAAGCACTTTATTAACTGTGCGGTTTTGAGTTCAATGTCGGATGAAACACCCGAGGGAAAATCAATTATTGAATTGGCTGGAATTAAGCCCGATGCTTTGAAAGTTGATAATCCAATTTTTATTAAATTCACCGCAGAAACCAGAAGTTCGGGCGTTGATTTTGGTAACATTAGAATTAGAAAAGGAGCATCAGATGCGATTAAGAATTTAGCTTTAAATGCAGGTAATCCATATCCAACTGAAACTGATGGCAGGGTTACGATGATTTCAAGTAATGGTGGAACGCCCTTGGTAGTATCTGAGAATGAGAAGGTTATCGGGGTAATTGAATTACAAGACATCATCAAACCAGGCATTCAAGAGCGGTTTGAGCGTTTGAGGAAAATGGGAATTAAGACGGTGATGGTAACGGGAGATAATCCTTTGACGGCAAAATTTATTGCTGAGAAAGCGGGTGTTGATGATTATATTGCCGAGGCAAAACCCGAAGATAAAATGAATTATATCAAGAAGGAACAGCAAGAAGGCAGATTGGTAGCCATGATGGGTGATGGTACAAATGATGCCCCAGCCTTAGCACAAGCCGATGTGGGAGTTGCCATGAACAGCGGAACGCAAGCCGCAAAAGAGGCAGGAAACATGGTGGATTTGGATAATGACCCCACAAAATTAATTGAAATTGTAGAAATCGGTAAGCAATTATTAATGACTCGTGGAACACTCACAACGTTCTCAATTGCCAATGATGTTGCCAAATATTTCGCCATCATTCCAGCCTTGTTTATTGTGGCAATTCCATCTTTGCAAGGGTTAAATGTGATGAAGTTGAACAGTCCAGAAAGTGCGATTTTATCGGCAGTAATTTTCAATGCCATCATCATTCCTTTTTTGATTCCGTTGGCATTGCGAGGGGTTGAATATAAACCAATTGGAGCGAGTGCTTTACTCCGCAGAAACCTGTTAATTTATGGTTTAGGAGGTGTTATTATTCCATTTATTGGGATAAAATTAATTGATATTTTAGTGTCAGTATTTATTTAAAATCAGGTAGAGACGTATAGCATACGCCCTTTTGTCCAGTGGGAATGTAGCATACGCCTTTTGTCC
>JAYUIP010000901.1:0-4095 GCA_043765945.1 Arcicella sp. | reverse complement strand
AAAAGAGCCTGTGCATAAGCGGTCATAATGGCTTCAACCGATTGCAAAAGGTCTTCCAAAGGGTCTTTTACGTTGTGGGAAGCGTCAATCATCCAACCCAAATCTGTGGCGTGATTCATGCTTCGGGCGTTCATTCCTTCCACTAACTCATTGAAAATCAGGAATAACTGATAAGGTTTCATCGCACCTGCCGTCAAGTCGTCATCTCCATATTTTGAATCGTTGAAATGGAAACCGCCCAATTTGCCTTCCATCAATAATAAAGCTACGATTTGTTCAATGTTGGCATTGGGTAAATGGTGTCCTAAATCAACCAACGTGAAGGCTTTTTCTCCTAATTTCTGAACGTAAGAATAGGACATTCCCCAGTCGCCAACGGTGGTTGAATAGAAGTTTGGCTCAAAGGCTTTATATTCCAAAAACATCTTCCAATTGGAAGGCATGGCGGCATAAATTTCTTGCAAACTTTCCAAGGTATTTTGGTAAGCCTGTCTGAAATTTAATTGCCCAGGGAAACAAGAACCGTCTGATAACCAAATAGTTAAAGATTCAGAACCCAATTCAATTCCTTGTTTGATTACTTCGATATTATGCTCAATGGCTTGTTTGCGAATGGCTTTATTGACGTTTTGTAATGAGCCAAATTTGTAAGTATGCTCTTGGTCTTTTTGGTCTTGAAAAGTATTAGAATTTACGGCATCAAACTTCAACCCGTGTTGAGCCGCAAGCGTTTTGATAGCGTTGGCATCGGTTGGTATATCCCAAGGAATGTGCAGAGAAATTGCTCCTGACGATTGATTTAAAGCATGAAGAAGTCCAACATCTTCAATTTTTTCTTCCAAACTTCGAGGTTCTCCACCACCTGGAAAACGACCAAAACGAGTTCCGCCCGTACCCAAAGCCCACGAGGGAATAGCGATTTGGAAATTAACTAATTGCTGAATAATGGCTTCTGCATTTTCGATTTCAGAGAATGTGTAAGCTAATTTTTTGGTATGAGATGCTGCTAAATCTGAATTTAGGGAATCGATATGTTGTTTTTGGACTTGCATTTTGGATGGGTTTTATGGCACACGGATTTAATGGATTAGACACGGATGTAAAGATTATTTTATTCGTATCTAATTCCATTAAATCCGTGTGCCATTTGATTTTATATTTTTCTTCAATTCGTTATCATAAATTTTTCTGCGTACTTCTGGCTTTTTACCAAAATTGAACAGTAACCCCACTTCAATTTCAGTTCCACGTAGATAATTTAGTAACTGAGCTTCATTTTCATCGACTAAACATTCTGTTGCTTTTAATTCAAGAATAATACTATCGTTCACAATTAAATCAGCAAAATAATCTCCTACTTCAAAACCCCTGAACCATACTTTAATTTTTCGTTGCGGTTCTACTTCTAAGCCTTCTTCTTTTAAAGCTAAATAAAAAGCATTTTGATATACATGTTCTAAAAATCCGTAACCCAATTCATTATAAACTTGATAAAATACCTTGATAATCTGTTTGCTAAGTTCTTCATGTTTCATGATAGTGGTTTTGTTTATAGCACACGGATTTAACGGATTAGACCGCAGCGGCGGACCGCACGGATCATAACTATTTTCCACCCATGTATAATCTACTAAATCTGCGTATAAATAATTGTTATATCCGTGCGGTCCGCCGCTGCGGTCTAATCCGTTAAATCCGTGTGCCATCAATTATCGCACAAACGCCATCGCCACGCCGCCATCCACATTCAACACATTGCCCGTTGATTTGCTTAAAAGCCCCCCCACGAAGGCAAAACAGGCATTGGCGATGTCATCGGGCAAGATTGATTCACCTAAAAGTGTACGTTTGGCGTAATAAGCGGGCAGTTCTTCCACCGTAATTCCATACGCCTTTGCCCGACCTTCTGCCCAACCACCTGCCCAAATATTTGAGTCGGCAATGACGGCATCGGGATTCACTACGTTTACTCTGATTTTATCGCCACCCAATTCTGCGGCATTCAGCCTTGACAAATGCAATTGAGCCGCCTTTGCCGAACCATAACCTGCATTATTCGGACCAGAAACTAAGGCATTTTTAGAGACAATATTGACAATATCACCGCCAAATCCTTGTTTTTTCATCACTTCAACGGCGGCTTGTGTTACGAAGAATTGTCCTTTTACTAAAATATCATACAATTTATCCCAATCTTCTAAAGTATGATTTTCGATAGATTTTGAGATGCTAATTCCTGCATTATTTACGATGATATCAACCCCGCCAAAAGCCAAGGCTGCGGCATTCATGGCACTCGTAATGCTCTGACTATCAGTTACATTCAAAAGTGTTGTTGCTACTGAATCTTTACCAAATTTTTTAACAAATTCCTCTTTGGCATTCGCTAAACGTTCTTTATTAATATCATTCAAAATTACACAAGCACCTTCTTCGGCAAACTTTTTGGCAATGGCTTTTCCAATACCTCCTGCACTACCCGTAACCATGGCAATCCGTCCAGAAAGGGCTTTTGGTTTAGGCATTCTTTGTAATTTTGCTTCTTCCAACAACCAATATTCAATGTCAAAAGCCTCCTGACGGGGCAATGCCGTATATTCCGAAATGGCTTCTGCACCTTTCATTACGTTGATGGCGTTGGTATAATATTCCGAAGCCAAACGTGCCATTGTTTTATCTTTGGCAAAGGTGAACATTCCAACACCTGGGTACAAAATCACCACTGGATTGGGGTCACGCATGGCAGGAGAATCGGACGGTCCGTCGCCACGGTGTTTGCAGGTTTCATAATATTGTTTATAACCTTCTCGATATTCCGCAAAAACAGTTTCTAAATATTTTTCACTTTCATCTGTAAGCGTTGAAGGAAGGCTTCGTTCAAAGCGAAGCCTTCCTTGATTAATTACCAAAGGAGCAATTTTTGTTCTTAAAAAATGGTCGGGACAAGACGTTCCAAGCGGGGCAAGTTTCTCTAAATCGTTAGAATTAATGAACTCCAGAACTCGTGCATCGTCCGTAAAGTGACCGATAGCCCCCTTGCCCCCAGAGGGGGAAATATCCGAATTTGAACAAAATCCTCTCAATATCGGAGCAATTTCTGCGGCTTTTTGTGTTCTTTCTTCCAAAGACAAAGCCTCAATTTTTTGTCCACCGAACACGTTTACCTCACCCCTAACCCCTCTCCCACTGAGAGGGGAGTTAATGAATTCCGCACATTTTTCGATAACATCAAGCGTGTTCACATAACTTTCAAAAGCAGTATCTCCCCAAGTGAAAAGTCCGTGCGAACCCAACATGATTCCTTTTAACGTAATACCTTTTTCAGCGGCTTCATTTAGACAAGTTCTTAGTTGTAAACCTAAGTCAAACCCTGGTCGTTGCCAGCCTACCCAACCGATTTCTCCGTTGAATAATTCTTCCGTGATCTTTGCACCATCTTTTGCCGCCGCAATGGCGATTGCAGCGTCTGGATGAAGATGGTCAATGTGTCGGAAGGGAAGAAATCCGTGCAGAGGCGTATCAATTGAAGGAGCTTTTGAAGCTAAATCAAAAATGCAATGATTGAATAATTCCACCATTTTATCCTCGGTTTCTATGCCTTCATAGACGTTTTCGAGAGCTAATAATCTATCCATATATAAGGCAGCACAACCCGATTTGGTCAAAGTCCCAATATCCCCACCAGAGCCTTTTATCCACATCACTTCTACGTCCTTACCCGTGAGGGGGTCTTTATCAGTAATTTTTACGGATGTATTTCCTCCACCATAATTAGTTAATCGGAGGTCTGCCCCCAAGAGGTTTGAACGATAGATAAATAAATCTACTTCGTTGGTAATTTGAGCCGCTTTTTTCTCCTCCCAGAGATAGGATACGTATTTAAAAGTCTTCATATATTTTCATTTGTAATGATGCAAAACTAAAATTATGACCTGCCAGAACCGTCCTGTACTATCATGTGAGATTGGGGATTATGGGGTGAAAGAGGTTTGGGGATTACGGATTAGCTTTACAAGATTTTTAGTAAATTAATTCTATAATTTGGTAGATATTTTATAAAATACTACCTTGTATTCAAACAAAATAAACCATGCA
>JAYUIP010000900.1:0-1349 GCA_043765945.1 Arcicella sp. | reverse complement strand
GCATATTGAGCAAATTATCTCAAAAATTTCCCTACCACATCAAACACCAAATCATTCTCAAAACCTTTACTGAGGGCATATTTTACTAATTTTTGCTTTATAATTAATTTGTTGCTGTCCTTAATATCCTTCGATTTTTTTTCGATAAGTTCTTGCAATGTCATCATATAATCGTCTCCGTCGATTTCGCTCATGCCTGCCTTTAAACAATAATCTGAAACACCTCGCATCTTTAATTCTTGACGAATTTTAATTCTGCCCCATTTTTTTACTCTGAATTTACTGCCCGCAAAAATTCTCGCAAAACGTTCTTCGTTGAGGTAGTTATTTTCAATTAAATACGTAATTATTTCCTCCGCTTCGTCACCCAAAACCTCTAATTCAGACAATCTTTTTCGGACTTCTTTGTGGGTACGTTCTTGATAAGCACAGAAACTGGCAGCTTTTATGAGGGCTTCTTTATTCAATTTGGAATGATAATTTGTCTTCTTAATTCATCAAAATTAAGGCAAAATATTGGTTTCTAATTGAAATTATTTGACTTAGAAAGGTGTTATTTTTGCAAGAGAAGATAAATTTTGTCTTCATTAATCTAAAACACAAATAACATGAAATTTACAAGACAGGCATCCGCCAATTGGAAAGGAACAGGAATGGAGGGCGTAGGAACAGTTTCTACCGCAAGTACAACTTTAGACAAAGCTCAATTATCATTCAAAACTCGTTTTGCGGATGGTGTTGGCACTAACCCAGAGGAATTAATTGGAGCGGCTCACGCAGGTTGTTTTTCAATGCAGTTTAGTTTTTTATTGAATGAAGCGGGCTTCACCGCCGACAATATTGACACAAATGCCAAGGTTACTTTCGAGGATGGAACAATCACAACCATTCAATTGGATTTGACGGCAACCATTCCGAACATTACGAATGAACAATTTCAAGCAACTGCCACAAAAGCGAAAGAAGTTTGTCCAGTTTCAAAATTATTGAAAGCTGAAATTACATTGACAGCTAATTTGTTGTAATAAATGAAAAAAGATGCAGGCAGATTTCAAGATTCTGCCTGCGTTTTGCAAATTGATTTGTACTTCTCCGCAAATGCTTCTGTCCAAATAATTTGCTCATCTGTGTCAGGCACTTCTATTCCTCTGATTTTAGAAATCTCGTTAAAACATTGCTTTATGGATGAATTGTGAAGTATGGATAATACACTCGCCGAAATGATTGATACTCGCCCAATTCCTCCTCGGCAGTGCATCAGAATTTTCTTATTTTCTTTTATTTTAACAACAAGATTATTTACTAAGTCTTTGGTTTTGAGGTAGCTGTCAGGCACTTGGCGGTCTTCA
>JAYUIP010000899.1:0-1350 GCA_043765945.1 Arcicella sp. | reverse complement strand
ACGGACCAAATACGGCTACAAATGTGGAGGTAAAAGATTACTTACCAGAAGGTTTGACTTTTGTAAACAGTAAAGATTTCAATTTATCGGGAACAATTTTAATGGCAAAAATTGATTCAATTAAGTTGGGCGAGACTAAGATTGTAACGTTAGTAGCGAAACTCCAAATCGGGGCAGACCTAACATCGAAAATCGAAAATCGAGCATCTATCACAAAGTCCGACCAATTTGATCCGAATCTGAAAAACAACAAAGATTCAATAAGCATCGGTGGAAAACAGGCAGATTTAAGTTTGATTAAATTGGTCAATAAACCAAATGCCAACTTGGGCGAACAGGTTACGTATAAGTTGATTGTGAGAAATGCGGGGGCAGATACCGCCACAAATGTAGTGGTGCGAGATGTTTTGCCGGCAAGTTTGGGATTTGTGGCAAGTACCGATTTTACGATGTCAGGCTCAGCTCTGATTTCTCGTAAAATCTTAAAAATCGCTCCAAACAAAGTGGATACCCTGATTTTCATTGCCAAAGTCAAAGACAAAGGCATGATTATGAACTGTGCAGAAATCTTCAAAGCTGACCAATCAGACCCAGATTCACAAGTGGGAAATGGAACAAGCAACGGTGAAGACGATGAAGCCTGTGCGATGCTCAACGGTGATCAAGCGGATTTGAGCCTCATAAAAGGAGTAGATGGTTACGCCACCACGCCAAATGTGGGTGACACGATTTCGTATGTTTTGGAAGTACGAAATGCAGGACCTGGCATTGCAACTCGTGTACAAGTGAGTGATATTTTACCAAAAGGAATCCAGTTTTTGAGTAGCTCAGGAACGCCTGCCGCAGACTTTACGAAAAATACAGTTTCAACGGTTGAACAACTAACATCAAGAACAATTGACAGTATAAAAGTAGGAAGCTCGGTTAAACTGAAATTCAAAGTAAAAATCACGAGCGTAGGCGGTGAAGAAGTGGCTAATACGATTATTAACCGTGCTGAAATTACGAAATCTGACCAGTTTGACCCTGATTCTCAACCGAATACAGGCACGGCAGACGGTCAGGATGATGCTGGATATTTTGCGGTAATGCCTCAAATTGCAGATTTAAGTTTGAAGAAAAATGTCTCGAATCGTTCACCATTAAAAGGTCAAACGGTCACTTATACCTTGACGGTTTATAATGCAGGACCCGCCATGGCAAATAATGTGGAGGTGAAAGACATTTTGCCTTCGGGATTGACTTTTGTAAGTAGCGTAGATTTCAAAGCAACGGGTTCAACGTTGATTGCAAAAATTCCAGCCATTGCCGCAGGGACTTCTCAATCGGTTGATTTTATTGCTCGTGTAA
>JAYUIP010000898.1:0-1351 GCA_043765945.1 Arcicella sp. | reverse complement strand
AAATCTTGTTCCGTAGAGATTATGAAAATCCACACGACCACCCAAAACTAAGGTCAATTTATCTGGAATCGTCTCGGTATATTCCACAAAAGCCCCTGGCACAGATTCCGTTCTTTTGAAGGTTGAATCAATGTATTTTTCGTTGTAATCATCCAATAAATAACTCAATCCCGCTTTGTATTGATGGTTTGTATTTCCCAAAATATTCTGGTAAATCAAGTTAGCATAAAGACTTTTTTCAGTTCCGCTGTAATTTTTAAATCCAAAATAAGAGACATTATCATGATAAACACCACTGACGATTAACCCCAAACCTTGATAGGGTTTTGACTGATAAAGTTTAGCCGTTTTACTGAAAAATTCGTAGCGTTCAGTCTTACTTCCGAAACCGTAAAAACCCGAGAACGTTCCTTTTGTATCGGGATTAAACCCAACTTGTCCGCCCGTTCTGTCTTCATAAAGTGCCTTCACACCAAACTGAGCTACCATTTTATCTGATTGGTACTTCCAACGATTGATGCCGTTGAATTGAGTATAAAGTGGTAAATCCAGAAAACCATCGTTGTTTTGGTCTAATTTAGTCTGCAAAGTACTGGCGTGGGTGAGTAAACCAACCGACCATTTTTTGTTGATTTTATTAGCTAAATTCAAATTCACTTCTCCCCTACCCTGACTATTCCCGTAAACATTCAAGTACAATTTTTCGGAGACATCGGGTTTCATTAATTCTACATTTATAGCCCCCGTCATGGATTCGTAACCATTCACAACCGACCCCGCACCCTTGCCCACATCAATCGAAGAAAGCCACGTTCCAGGAATGTAATTAAGTCCAAAAGTGGTATTTAATCCTCGAATAGCGGGAATATTTTCAACATTGGTTTGGATATAATTTCCCGATAAACCCAACAGTTGAAGCTGTTTTGAACCCGTGACAGCATCGGAATAACTTACCGAAACAGAAGCATTAGTCTCAAAACTTTCTGAAAGATTACAACAAGCAGCTTTTGCAAGAGCTTTTGTCGTAATTATTTCAGTATGAATCGGATTCATTCTGTCTATGGTGGTGGCTTCACTCCTGACCGTAACTTCCTGTAAATTAGAGCTTTGACTCTGTAAATAAATCGTTAAATATTCCAAAGAATGAGCCATCAACGTATCGGTTTTGAACCCGATGGAACTGATAATTAACTCATGATTTCCAGATGATTTACTCAAAGAAAACTCTCCTTTTGCATCCGTTGAAGTGCCATTTTTGGCATTTTCCCAACGCAAAGTTGCCCCGATTACGGGTTCTGTCTTGCCGTCTGATTTCTTTTCCAACACGATTCCTCGGAGGGTTTCGGTTTGG
>JAYUIP010000897.1:0-1352 GCA_043765945.1 Arcicella sp. | reverse complement strand
TATTATTTTATCATTCTCTGAATTCATTTTAATCCATCCAGAATCACTTATTAGATAGTAATCATTATCAATTTTGTGAACCAATAGAGAATTATTTTCCTTGGCATTTTCAATTTTCTTTTCAAAATCACGTTCCTTTTTGACAGAAGAAAAAATTAGCTGTATTTCATCGTGAGTCATATATTTTTTATCAATAACCAGTTTAGAAAAAGATTTAGCATTACTCCAACTTTTCCCAATACCAAAATAATAAGTAGCATTTAGATTATCTTGAAGGTCTCCCCAATGTTCTTCTTGTACAAACTTAGCATAACCATTCTTTTTTACTGATAGCTTAAATCTTATCTCACCTTCTTTATTAACGTCAAGTTCTACATCGAAAAAACCAGAAGAATTTGTTTTACCTAATAATTGATTATTATCATTGTATAATTCAGCATCGTTAACGGGAAGTAAGGTTTCTGAATCTACAATTAAACCTGTAGCATTTATCTTTCTCGTTTTTGCAGAATTAATCATTCCTACTTTTGGAATATCTTTTAAGGTTAAAGCCTTTCCTTCCTTATTAACTTGAACTCCAAAACGATTATAGATTGTCGTAATTCCTTTGGTATCAGTTACATAAAAATAGCGTTCATTCTTAATCATAACCTCTCCCACTTTATCGTTTTTACTTTTCTTAAACATTCCCACTTTCACAGGTGGAACTGGTGGTTTTGGTGGTAATGGTGGCAAAGGCGGAACTGGTGGCGGGGGTGGCGGAGCCAATGGAGCTACAAAATATTCTCCTGTGTTTCTATCAGCAAAAATAGTAATAATATCATCTAAACCTTTACGCTTCATCTTTCCCAAATCGAACATGAATTTAGAAGGCAAATCTGATTTATTGTCCGTTTTTTTACTCCTAAATTTTTTCTTATTTTCCATATCTTCTGTAAGCGTTACTTCAAACTTATCCATTTGCTTAGAAGAGTTATGATAAGAAAAACTTGTCACCACTAAATTAAATCCAATTCTTTTGAAATATTGCGAAGCTTCGGCTATTGCATCCATTGATACTTTTGCTGGATTTATCGTTAAAGCAATCCGATTTTTTCCATAAATTAAATTTGAAACAACCTTATTTTCTTTCACTATTACTTCATTATTTACTTGAGCATCAGGCTTTTTTATAACCTTAAAATACTTTTCGTCAGGCTTGTCTTCAACCTGATAATCAACAACTTTCTCCACAGAAAAAGCCATGAAAAATGCCCCAAAAATGGGCAGAACGGATAAATACGCTAATCGTTTCATAGGTACGGATTTTTGTTTAGTGAATAAAAAATGAATACGGTCGGTCAAAGGCTTGC
>JAYUIP010000896.1:0-4108 GCA_043765945.1 Arcicella sp. | reverse complement strand
CCTCATATTTCCATTCGCCCGTGGTTGCATCTCTGTATTCTGCAAATCCGCCTAAGCCTACATATTGCGTGTAGCTTTGTCCGTAAGTGGTATGAAATTTAGCGGTAATTTTACTTGTTGTTAATTTTGCGTAAGCCAAAAAGTTGAGCGTAAACAAATTTGAGCTAATATTTTTTTGAACATTTCCAGCACCCGTTCCACCGAACACGCCCGTACTTGTATTTTTAGTGTCCGTAATTCTTGGACTCAAC
Organism: Arcicella sp.; assembly: GCA_043765945.1. Lineage (GTDB taxonomy): Bacteria > Bacteroidota > Bacteroidia > Cytophagales > Spirosomataceae > Arcicella. The sequence continues at coordinate 3,857 of JAYUIP010000896.1, read as the reverse complement.
GTATTTCCTTCAATACCAACCGATCCTAAAAATGTTTTATTTTCAAATGTCAATTGTGAAGCGAAAGCGGGTAATGTAGCAAATTTCTGAGCATCAACTCCCGAACCAACTGCAAACGTTCCAGCGGGACTAAAACCTGCCAAATCATAGCCAAAAAACATTCCCATTAATGTTACATCTTTTCCAACTTTTGAAGACAAACGCACCTGTGGAACGAATGAGAAGGGATTAAATGGAATTCCAGTATTAAAGTTAGCCGTTCCTGGAAAACATTTTGGAATGAAATTTGGATTCCAGTATTGACCAATCATTAACTGAGATTTCGTCCAATCCATCGCTACATAAGCATGACGAAGGCGTAATAAATTTTCAGTTCCACTACCTGAACCAGCGGCTCCGTTTGTAATTCCGAAGAAATCCGTTTCTAATGTTCCAGAAATTTTCGCCCCAAAAGCGGTAATTCCACCCATTCTTACGCCTAAGCGAGTAACAATTGCTGAATATCCTAACTGTGAAATTGCATTAGCATCATCATTTGTGTTTGCCGTCAATGTTGTTCCACTTCTGGTTGGCAAATTGGTCGCATCCGAAGGATAAACATCTAAAACGCCATCTCTCAAATCAAGATTTCTACGAGAATTTAGATAAATATCATTTCTCAAAAATCCATACACCGTAATCTTTTGTTCGGCAGGCGGAACCTCAGGCGGTTTTGCAGCTGGCGTGCCTACTGTTGCTTTTTCAGTAGCGATTGCTACTGCAACGGGTGCTTGTTGGGCGAAAATTTGGGTATGAGCCAACACTCCGCCCATCAGACAGAAAAGTAATTTCTTCATGGTACTAATGGTTTTCTTATGGTTTTGTTTTGTTATTTTCAGTACAAAAAAATATTGATTTTGTACAATTGTGAAGTAAAGATTACAGAAAAAACTATGTTATCAACAAACCTGATATAGCAACGCTATTTTTATATAGTTTTTTGTGTTTTACTAAGAAACAAGCCATTTAAAGCACATTCAATACACAATAATATTTTGGTAATTTATTATTCAATTTTTCAATCGCTCCCATTTGATAAGCATGAACTTATCGCCCAATTCAGTTACAATCATTCCTGAGTCACGGAGGTTTTCTCGATCTGTGTAAAAAGCCACTAACTCCTTGTGATTCATTATCTTATAGGTTGGATAATACTCAGAATTCTTTGGAAATTTAATTTGATATTTCTTCACCCAATTCATTACTGAAACGTGCGAAACGCCTAAAAGTCGCTCAATTTCTCGGTAACTTACGCCCTCAATATAGAGCTGTAATGCTTTTATAACGTAGTAGTTTGAAATGCCTTTTCCCATCTTTTCAACGGTAAAATTATAATTACAATCTTTACATTTAAAGCGTTGTTTTTCATTTAAAATACCACTTTTCGTTATATTATTACCATCACAACGGGGACAATTGGGATTTTTCATACAATAATTTGGATATAGTGTGCTTAGCAAATCTATAATAAATTAGCAACAAAATAATAATTTACTTGACTAACATTTACACAAATTTTAATTTGTTAAACACAAATTTTTCAAAATAAAATTCTGCAAACCTAAATTATTCCAAATATTATTCGTTTTATGCAATGTTTAACTAAATCGTTGCATTTTTCAAAGATTAGGCTGTCAAGTCTGCAACCACTTCTTTCAATTTTTCTCTTGCAAGACGCTTTTTTAATATAACGGGTTCAACTACACGTTCTGCACAGTCTTTTAGTCCACAACGCTCGCAAGTTTCATTTACTTTACGATGAATTAAGGACGAATCACTCAAAAAACTAACCACACTCTTTAAGTTATCGTCAATGGCAAAACCTATGGTAATGCTACTATTCATCGAAAGATTTGGCGGGGAAGGCTTGGCTAAACATACTACCAAATAATTGTTTTCGGTGTCGATATATTCTGAAATTTGGGCGTTGCACAATAACTCTTCAGGATTGTAACCATTTTGTTTTTGGCTATTTTCCAAATCTTTCAATAACGTTAATGACATCCAACGACGACAATAATGTTCGTTCATTACTGTTCCGTGCGGGGTGTGTAATTTGGTAAGGTGCATTTCTTTGGTTAAATAAAATAAATCGTTATCCACCTGATTATTAAACCGTAAATAAAAGAGATTTTTAATTTTGAAATGACTTGTTACAATGTTGGTTAAACGGTGCATGAAAACTTCGGGCGTAACACTGAACAATTTCATAATACTCAGGAGCATCGAAGAATCCCATTTAGGAGAAGCAAAAAAGTAGGTTAAACGGTCAATTAGAAGGTTTTTATTAATCAATATCGCACCTGCAAAATACGAAGCTCTAAAATTATTCAAGACTTGTTCAAACGATTCTACTTCAATAACGGAAGAAATATAGGAGCGATTTTTGAGTTGCAGAAATTGATAACCGATTTCTCTTCCGTAGGTAAAAGTTTTTTGTTCGGTACTTAAATCCCTGTTAATCAATAATTTACATTTTTTTGGATCGAAAATAGAGCGAATGCTTACTAAGTCTGGATATTGTTCTTTGGTAAATTCTTCGATTTGATAGCCATAAAAATTTTGAAGAATATCGGCTAATAAAGTTTCATTCGGAGATGTGGTGTTGCCAATTTCAAATAACTTTCTGAACTGCTGAGCTGATTCTTCCAAGTCTTCAAAATAGTTATCATACATTTCTTGATACGACCTTAAAACCGAGAAATAAAATTGCTCCACTCGCATATCATAATTACGACTAATTTCAATAATCGTACTGATAAAAGCCGAAATTTTGGCGGGTGCTTGCGACATCAATTCGATGAAATCGGAAGGTTCAATGCCAAAAATCTCCAATGGTAATTCTGTCAGAATATTAGAATTCAGTAATTCTGCAATAGGTTCTAATTGCTTGCTTAATTTCAACGATACCAATGAATCATAATCGACTTCAAAGGCATTGGACAAAGCCATGATTTTTTCGGTTTTGGGATATTTTTTCCCTTTCTCAATTTCATTTAAGTACGAAATTGAAAGGTTTGATTTTGTGGCAACTTCACTCAATGAAAGTTTCTTGTCAATCCTTAACTGTCTAATTTTTAGACCGAAGATTATTTTTATTTTATCGCTATTGAGGCTCATAGTTTAAATGTTTTTTTCACAAATCTAACGATATTTACCGATATACGTTACAATAATTTACATTAAGCGAATTTCCGCTTTTTCTATTTTACTTTAATTTAATTACAAGAGAGACATTTTTCTTAAAAAAATATAAATTTTATTATCTTATTTTAATAAATCATATTACTTTTTCAAGAATATTAAAGCTATACCTAGTTTAGCGAATTTTCGCTTGTTTTATATTTTTCGCTTTTGTAGGTTTGTTGAAGAAATAAGAATAGTTATTAATATCTATTTAGAAATATAATGTTAATCAAAATAAAACACATAAAGTCATGATACAATCCATTGAAGGCGTTGAGATATTAGGAGAAATGTCTTTGCCTTACCAAAAAATCCTTACCCAAGATGCCCTAAAATTCATCCGAGATTTACATCGAATGTTTAACAAACAACGGAAATCACTCTTACAAAAACGTGTTGAACGTCAAGAGGAAATTAATAAGGGTGTAAAATTAGATTTTTTACCCGATATGAATGTCGTTCGGAATAGTGATTGGACGGTGTCGCCAATTCCTGCAGATTTACAAGACAGACGCACTGAAATAACAGGTCCCGTTGATAGAAAAATGGTCATAAATGCCTTGAATTCAGGAGCAAAGGTTTTTATGGCGGATTTTGAGGATGCCAGTACGCCTTCATGGACGAATTTAATG
>JAYUIP010000895.1:0-1357 GCA_043765945.1 Arcicella sp. | reverse complement strand
TTCTGACTGCATTTTTAATTAAAGTAACCATTTTACTGTACAACAATTTTTCTTCAATGGGTTTGGAAATATAATCATCCATACCCGCTTGTTTACATTTTCCTGCATCCACTGTTGTCACGTCTGCCGTTAAAGCAATGATTGGAATGGTTAATTTCATTGAATTCCTGATATAATCGGTGGCTTCAAAACCGTCCATTTTAGGCATTTGCAAATCCATTAAAATAATATCGTAGGGATTATTATACAATTTTTCGAGAGCTAACTTTCCATTTTCTGCCATATCGCATTTAAAACCAAAATCATCCAAAAGTGTTTTAATCAATAATCTATTCAAAGGCATATCCTCCACCACCAACACATTGATTCCCTTCATTTCCATGTCCAATTGCAACAAATCGTGCATTAATTCTATCTTTGCTTTTGTTTTTAAAAACGTTAACGTGAAACTGAAGTTAGAACCTTTATTGATTTCACTTTCTACGGATATTTGCCCTCCTTGTGGTTCTAAAAGCTGTTTTACGATGGATAACCCTAAACCCGTGCCGCCATATAAACGAGTGGTTTCGTCGGCGGCTTGTTGAAAACTCCCAAAAATAGTTTCTAAATTTTCCCTTTTTATTCCAACTCCTGTGTCTTTAATGGAAAATTCAACTGTCACTTTCTTACCGTCCTCTTCCAATAAATGAACACTTACCGTTATTTTCCCAGCGGAAGTAAATTTCACAGCATTACTTAAAAGATTCAGCATGACTTGATTTAAACGAACAGAGTCTCCCAACAACACTTCGGGAATTCTTTTGTCGTATTCTTTAATTAACTTGATATTTTTCTCCTGCAATTTTGGTTCAAACAAGTGCATCATGGATGAAATGCTGGACGACAATTTAAAAGGAATTTGTTCAAAAGTCATTTTGCCCGCTTCCACTTTTGCCAAATCCAAAATATCATTAATCAGCACAATCAAAGCATCTCCACTCAAATCAATAGCACTCAAATATTCTCTTTGTTTTTTGGTTAATTCAGTCTTCAACATCACCTTCGTAAATCCAATGATGGCATTCATCGGCGTTCGGATTTCGTGGCTCATGTTCGACAAAAATTGCTGTTTTGATTTTGAGGCACTCTCCGCAACTTTCTGAGCATTTTCAGCGGCTTCTTTGGCAACTAATAATTGTTTTTCAACTTTTTTTATCTCGGTTATATCCCTTGCCACTACTACCGCACCCAACACATTTCCTTTTTCATCCTTGTAAACGGAACCGTTAAAAAGAACATCAGTCAAAACGTGGTCTTTGATGGTGAGGGGATAATCAGTCACAAAGCCCTTCAAAAATACTTCTTTATAGATTTTTCG
>JAYUIP010000894.1:0-1357 GCA_043765945.1 Arcicella sp. | reverse complement strand
GGTTTTTGTGCTTCAACCTATAAAAGAGGAATAGATTTTATTCAAATTCCAACGACATTACTTGCACAAGTTGATGCCAGCGTGGGAGGGAAGTTAGGTATTGATTTTCAAGGACTTAAAAACCATATTGGTGTTTTTCAAATTCCAAATGCCGTGTTAATTGATGCTGATTTTCTAAGGACTTTATCTTACAATGAATCACGTTCAGGTTTTGCCGAAATAATTAAACATTGCTTAATTATGGACGGTAAAAAGTGGGAAGAAATCCGTAGAAAAGACTTTGAAGGACAAAATTTTACAGATTTAATTGCTCATTCAGTAGCCATAAAACAGCAAATTGTAGCCGAAGACCCAATGGAAAAAGGTCTTAGAAAAATACTAAATTTCGGACATACTCTGGGCCACGCTATTGAGACGTATTTCTTAGGAAAACCTAAACTTCATTTACTGCACGGAGAAGCCATTGCCGCAGGAATGATTTGCGAAGCCTTCCTTTCTTTCAAACGAGGAATGATTGATCAGAAAACCTTAGAAAATATCGAAGAATTTATTTTTTCGGTTTATGGAAAAGCCACCATCAAAGCATCTGATATCGAGCCAATCATCGCTTTGACCTCACAAGACAAAAAAAATAAAGGAAAAGAAATAAGGTTTTCACTTTTGGAAGGAGTAGGAAAATGTGGTTACGATATTTCGGTATCAAAAGGGGAAATGAAGAAGGCATTGGAATATTATTTTTAGGGATGAGGTTATAGTTATGAGGTATGAAGTTTTACTTATCGGTAAAATTTTACCTAATACCTACGACATTATACCCCATAACTACATCATTCCATCACCTTCGGAACCATAAAATACGCCCCATCATGCTTAGGTGCATTTTTTAAACCTTGTTCACGGCTGATATTTGGAATTACTTTATCTTCACGTAAAGCATTGACTTCCAGACTCATGTGAGTTAATGGCTTTACATTATCCGTATTGATTTCATTCAACTCTTCCATCCAAGTCAAAACGGAATTCAGCGAATCCATCATTTCTTTTTCGGCAGATTCGGGCATCTCTAAACGGGAAAGATGTGCTATTTTTTGGAGTGATTCCCTGTCTATGTTCATCGTTCGGGGATTGGATAATTGGTATTCATAACGGCATTTAACTGCTCCCAATTAATTTTTTTTGCAAATTCTCTTGCATCATTCACTTTCTTTTGCAAAACTCTCTCCTTATCCAAAGATTTTATTTCACTATTTTGTATTGCTTTCATTTTCTTTTAATTAAAAAATAATCAGATTCTTCATTTGATATAAAAGGCATTAATTGTCCATTGTAATAGCCAAATATTGTGAAAATAGGTAAA